>NZ_JBKOOL010000041.1:0-36561 GCF_046764065.1 Nocardia sp. NPDC002869 | reverse complement strand
CACACCCACCACCCGGTGGGCTGCGACATCAACTGAATACCGATGACAACGCTCGGACTCTGAAACCGGGTGGTCGCACTATCGGGGACCGGTCAATGGCCCTGCTGACTGGCGGCCTGCGCGTACGGGGGCTGGCTTCCCTGCCTGCCCCATAGGGCCTGCCTTTCTCGCGTAGGCTCCGCGGCCATGGGTGGCGGAGCCATCACGTAGTGACGCCGTAGGCGCCCTTGAGGGCGGAGGGGCGCGGAAACACAATGCAGGCCACCAGTCAGCAAGGCCACGCGTCCGAAGGGTGCGCTAGATCGACTGCACAAGTTGACATTTGAGCATGAACCTGTACTGTGTCGGCTACCCACTGGAGGCACACCCAGCCGGGTCCAACTTTAAGAATGGAGTGCGTAGGAAGTTCGTTGCGTGTGGTACGGGTCCGGAGCGTCGGTGACGGCGTTGCTGGCCGCAGCAGTGTGCAGTGCTCTTGTTGCACTTGTTGGTTTCCCCCTTCTGGAAGCAAAGATCAGCGGTTTCGTGAACCAGCTCGAATCCGGTAGCGAGGGAACCTCGAAGGGAGGTCGCATGATCAGTGAATCGTGGGCGGCCGTCAAGGGTATCTTCTGTGGCTTGCCAGGAGGAATCCTGATCCAGACCAGACGCAACGAGCTTCCTGCCTTAACACTCCTTCAATGTCGCCTCGCAACTGCGTAGGGGTGACCACAGGCAGGCCTCACGTGCGGCGCCGGTGGTTCGCGCTCGACAGCGGAAGGTAGGCCGGGTACGGCTCTCGTCGTCCTGAGGCTCCCCCCGGGTAGTGGACATCGAGTTAGCAGGATTGTTGATCCTGCGGAAGGATGTCTGCTGTGTCTCGGAAGCGTCGGTCGTTCACGACCGAGTACAAGGTCGAGGCTGCTCATCGGGTGATCGATTCCGGTCGCACGGTCGCCGAGGTCTCCCGGGAACTCGGCGTGCACGAGAGCCTGCTGGGCCGCTGGGTCGCCGATGAACGCCGCCGTATGGAAGCGGCTGCGGTGCATCGGGAACAGCCGTTGTCCGGTGCCGAGCGGGCGGAGTTGCTGCGGTTACGCAAGCAGGTCGCTGAGCAGGACAAAGATATTGCGTTCCTGAAAAAAGCTTCGGCGTACTTTGCCGCGATGCAGCAGAACCGGCCCGGTTCGAGCTGATGGCAGAGTGCGCCGCCCCCGATATGTTCACCGGCGGTGCTGGTGAGGACGTCGCTCGGATGGCGCGGCTACTGAATGTGTCGAGGTCCGGATATTATGAGTACCGGAAACGCTGCCGTTCGAGGTCGTTGACGCCTCGGGCACAGCGCCGCGCGGACCTGGCGGTCAAGATCGTGGCTCATCACCGGGAATCCGACGGCACCTACGGTGCCCCGCGGATCACCGCCGACCTGCGTGAGGCCGGTGAGCGAGTCACCGAGAAGACCGTCGCCAAGATCATGGCCTCGATCGGTATCGAAGGGATCAGCCCCCGCACTTTCAAGGTCGCGACCACGGTGGTCGACCCGCGGGCGTCGTTCCCGCCGGATCTGGTCGGGCGCCGATTCGACCGAGGCCGCCTCGACGCCGTATGGACCAGCGATATCACCTACCTGACCTGCGGAGAGGCAGACATGTATCTCTGCGCGATCAAGGACGAGCACTCCAAACGGGTGCTGGGCTGGTCGGTGGCCGACCATATGCGCACCGAGTTGGTCACCGACACCCTCGACAAGGCGATGGCTACCCGCGGCGGACACGGCCGCGGAATCGTCCTACATGCCGACCGCGGCAGTCAATACACTGCTTCGGCCCTGGCGGCGGCCTGTCATCGGCATGGCCTGCACCGGTCGATGGGCGCTACCGGGATCTGCTGGGACAACGCCGGCGCGGAATCGCTGTGGTCGACTTTCAAACACGAGCACTACTACCGGCACACCTACGTGACGAAGGCTGAACTCGTTGCCGCGGTTGACAAATGGATGAACTGGTACAACACTCGGCGCCGTCACTCCGTGATCGGGATGATCAGCCCGATCGCTTATGAACAATCACTCTCCGCAGCTGCTACAGCTGCTTGATCCCCTGTCCACCATTCGGGGTGAACCTCAGTCCCCACACTTCTCGGTTATCGAAATTCAGCAATCTCGAATCGAATGGTGCTGGCGTAGGCGCGCTGCCGTCGGGTCGACGCGCCGGCTGGGCGCAGCATACGGAGCCAAGCCGTTGCGTGGCGGACCGGCGGCGGCCCGTAAGCGCCGTCGGCCTTGATCCTGTATGGCGAAATTCGGCAACCACTCGCGGAACGTGATTGTCGTGGTTCAACTGATGCATGACACACTGGCTCCATCTGGTGCTCGACACCGCTGGCCGCGGGTTGGATCGCCCGAACGTGAACGTTCGTGGTGAAGGACCCAGGCCTGATGCTGGTGGAGTTGAGTGTGGCCGAGCAGCGGTATCACACCGTGATGGAAGTTCTGATCGGGGCGAGGGTCGCCAAGTACTTGGTTAGCGGCACAAAGGCAGATCCGAGCAGCGGCACGCCACCGGCAAGGGCCCACCTGGAATTTCTTTCCTGACGACGGTAAGCACCGAGCATCTCAGGCCCCTGTGTGCGCATGACGGATCGGTCAGCGCAGCCTCGTAGGTTCGGGCCGGGTCTGTCAGAATCCTCTCATGACTGCGGCGCGCCCGGGACTCGTCATCTGGGATATCGACGGCACCCTGATCCCTGCCGACCTGAGATGGCTTCGAAGGGCCATCGCACGTACTTACGCTTTTGCGGAGCCCGATGTGGTTTTCCCGGCAGCGCGAGTGCATGGGTTCACCGACGAGTCGATCGTTGTCGAAACAGCTGTTACGTCGGGTATCTCGCAAGAACTGGCGCAGGCCGGCGTCGCTCGCTTCCACAACGAACTGGCGAAGGTGATGTCCGAAGGCGAAGCAGAGCTGGCGCGAGACCAACCGGCCTATGCCGGTGCGGCCGAGTCGATCGCCGAACTGGACAAACATGGGTTCGTTCAAACCGTCTTGACCGGTAACTTGCGATCTGCGGCAGAAACCAAGCTGAGAGTGGCCGGCCTGGATTCGCTCCTGCGACTCGACCTCGGTGCTTACGGCTCGGATTCCCGGGACAGGCTGGAACTGCCTGCTGTTGTCGCCGACCGATATCTCAGCCAGTTCGGAAGCCCGCTTTCCATTTCGCAGACTGTGGTTGTCGGAGACGCTCCAAATGATATCTATTGTGCTCGGCATGCCGGCTTTCGGGTCATCGTCGTAACGCACCGGATGAAGCACAGCGAATTACTGGAACACTCTCCCGATGAGATCCTCGATGCCCTGGATCCGGACTCGGTTGTTTCCGCTGTCCAATCACTGACCGGTGCCGCTCACTGAATCTCGGTACTTCGGATCCGTTCCCGGAGCGCCCGGACAGGCTGCTCGTTGCGCCACGGTGTGGTTCTCTCGATTGCCCGATGTGCACGTTCGATACCACGCTGGTTGCCCATGGCAACGAGACTGCTGTGGGTTTCTCCGACAATCCGACACCCCTCTTCGAGTTCGCCGATCTGGTTGTATGCGCTCGCCAGGTCGACCTGTGCGGCGAGCACCACATTCCGGTTCCCGTCTCCAGTTGTGCTCAGTGCCGCGTCGAGAGCAACGATGGCTTTCCGGGGCTTGTTCAGGAAGAGCCAGCAAGTGCCTTCGTAGACAAGAAGCCGACTCGCATCCCAGTCACTGAAAAGCCCCGTACGGTCAACTTCATCAATGTCGTCAACTGCGTCCTGTGCGCGAGAAAGAGCGTCCTGGCACTCCCGATCGAGCTCGAGCACCGCATACGCCTGCGCAAGCTCGGCGCCTATCCTTGCCCTGGCGGCAGGCGGCAAGCTGTCCGTCATCGTCGCAGCGTCTCTGAGTATCCGCAGACCAATGATTACATCGCCGTCCGAACCGATCAGCGTCGCTGCATCCGACCGCAGGTTGCTTTCGAATATTCGAGCCACCCCTCCGATGACAGGATCACGCATGCTGTCTGCCAGCTTGCGAGCGAATGCGCAGTACGAGAGCGCCATCGCACGATCGCCGACAGCACTCCATACTCGACTTGCGACAATGGAAGTCTCACCCAGCAGTGATCCGAGTCGTTCTTTCAGCCGACTGTCGCTCGTATTCCGGAACAGGGCTGAAACAGTGTCCCGATGTGCTTCGATGGGGCCGAGGAGTGCACCCGGTGCCACACTTTGGCGTTGACCGGCCAGCAGGCGGGTTACCTCGACGAGACTCGTGATCGCATGTTCGGACATTCGCTGCGACCGAAGGTATGCACCGATCTGTTCGCGATCCAATGGCATGTCAAAACCTATGGCATCCGATACCGCCCCTGGATGAGTGCATGGGCCGAATACGCCAATGGGCCCACACTCACTTCGTTCATCCGCGCAACCCGTTGTGCCTACTCGGCTAACCTCTCGACGGGTGACTTTCCGCTCTTGCTTGCTCCGATCGTGTATCGCCATAAGCTCACCATCAGCGTCAAGCCCGGCATCTATGGCCGCAACGAGATCTCGGGAAGGTAGATTCGCGTCCTCCCATTCGGTCATGGACACGTACTGACGCGTGTACCCGATTCGCGTTGCGAGTTCCCGCTGGCTCAACCCCGCTGCCAGTCGCCGACGTTTGATTTCGCGCGCAAGTTCATCGGCCACCTGCGCGCGCTGACGATTGTGGTCGGGCACCGCTACCCGTTCGACGTTCCCCTCCTGCATGACTCGATTCTGGTGGAAAGTTCGCAACGGCAAGTCTCTTTCACCGGTTTTGCCACCTTTCTTGCCATGCGGGTCCACCGCTGTTCTGGGACTGACAGCCCACCGAATCGATCTCGAGGGGAACAGCGATGAGACCCACCGATGCCCACGCCGTGACCGGATTTTCTCCGGACGAAATGTCTTCAGTTGCTTCGGTCGGCAGACCCGTTGAGAACAGCCAGTCCACGACACTGCAGGATCGCCAGACCAGCTGTCACAATCACCGCGTCCTTCTGGAACGGATAGTTGCAGGGCTCCGCGCGCTACACGCCACCGACCCAATAGGTCCTTCCCGGACCAACCTTCCTATCCGCAACTACGCGCAGACCGATCAGGCGGCGCCATGAACCATTCGTTCGCGTTCGGCTGGATCGACTACGACATCAGCCGTGCACCCGAATGGGACCGTGCCCAGATTCACCACCTCGCCCGCCACCTTGGGTACCGCCTCGTGTGGCCCGACGAACGATCGGTGCTTCGTGTGGCCGACCAGGCACGCAATGCCCGGGCCGACCTGGTGATCCTGCCAGCCCCCGACCACCTGAGCCCGCTCGAACTCAACGCGGTCATGGACGTCGCCGATGTGGAAACCGTGGTGCCGCGGCTCAGCTTCGCCCGCTGGGCATTCGCGAAGGTAAGCCCATGAGCGCCACGGTGGCGGTCGGCTTCGCCATCGCGATCGGACTACCGCTGCTGGTGATCGCGGCGACGATCTGGTGGCCGTAATGATCGGAGCACCGAACCACTTCGCGCGCGAGCACAAGTCGGCCGCGACCTATCTCGACGTCGCCGCCAACGACCACGGCGACGAGAAAGGGCTACTCGTACACCGGGCAATGCTACGCATCGAATCAACCGAACCGCATATCGTCGAAATCGGCCCGGGCGGTGGCGCTGCCGTCGACTACCTCGCTACGCGGGCAGCGGAGGATCCACGCCCTGTACGACTCACACTGGTGGAAGCACCCGGCGTATCCTCGGCCTCGCTCACGGACGGGATCGCGCGGTTCAACGCGGTCGGGTCGTGCATGCTGGTGCACGGATGGGCTCAGGACATCGGGCGACTGTTGCGTGAGCCGGTCGACGTGATCAGCGCATCCGCCCTGATGCACGAGGTCTACTCCTACGGTGGCGCCTACTCCGGACTGCACACCTTGATGCGGACACTGCCGACCGTGCTCCATCCCTACGGTTACTTCGTCTACCGCGACGTCTACGCCGTCGCCGCGCCGAGTCTGCACGAGCGGGTCGTGCAGTCCTACAGCTCACAAGCCTGGTTGCAGTTCTGGCGCATGTTCGTCCCGCACTACCTACGGGAAGGCACCCATCCCTATCACCATCACGACGACGAGGTCGTCGCCCGGCAGAACTCGCGCATTGTGCCCATAGCCGAACTGAATACCCGGGTGTGCGCGGTGATCGAATCGCCGGTCGGGCTGTTCCGCGAGGTGCAACGGCACTACATCACCTGCCGCGACCATGTCTGGCGTTCCGGGATCCTCGGGTTTCGCCCGGTTCTCGACGGACCACTGTCCGGAGACTGGTTCGACTTCCGGACCGGCCACAACGAGTGCACTACACCCTGACGGAATCGGACCGGATGCCGGCGATGCAACGGGCGAACATCCTCGCGGTGAGTGAACGGTTCGACGATCATCACGTGATCGACGGAGATATCTTCGACGCCGTCAGCGACGTAGCCCTGATGGCCTTCATGTCCGCGGCCGAACAGGGCTCCGACGACTGTGTCCGAACCTGGGATTCGTGGCTGACCCGGGAAGGCCGCGAAACCTACGCCTACCTCACCGTCGACGAGCTGCTTTCCGCGTTCGCCGTGCACTCGATCAATGCCCATCCCACCCAAGACCTGGTCCTGATGCCGGTCTCGGCCGATGATGTGTTCACCCGCGACCGGCGCTACTACAACCGATTCCTCACCCACCGCCTATCGAACCCGCTCGTCGACGCGAAGCAGATGGTGCTGTTCCAGAACATCCCGCTGAGCGACACCAAAACCCTGCAACGCGCTCTCGGCACCCTGCAAACGATCTGCTCGAAGCCGACACTTACTCGGCTGCACACGGCAATTCACTGGAAAGGATGACCCCCGCATGGACCTGATCGAAGTCGAACGCAAACGCGAACTCGCCGACAGCGAAGCCCTGCGGCGACGCCTCGCCGAACTCGGCTACCGCGAGATCAGTTCGTTGACCGAAGTCGACACCTACTACAGCCGATCCGATGTCGACTACATGGAAACCGTCGAATGCCTGCGGGTACGGCAGCGCGAGGGGTCGGCCGAGATCACCTACAAACCGCCATCCAATACAGCCACCCATTCGGATCGGGGTGTCATCGCGAAGCGGGAAATCAACGTTCGGCTCGCCGATGCCGGCCAAGCGGGCGCGGCGAACGCACTGCTCGAGGCGGTCGGGATGATCGAGCTTGTACGAGTTGAGAAGGCACGTACCACCTACCGTCACCCAGGCCATGACGGCACGACCATAAGCATCGATATTCTCACCGGCGTCGGTGCCTTCGTCGAAACCGAGATTCTCACCACCGACAGCGAGGACGCAGCTACACAGCTCGAGGGCATTGAACAGGCGATCGGCGTCTCCACTTACCCGATCGTGCGCCTCCCGTACCGGGACGTGGTAATACACGCACGAACAGCAGTATGAAGGACGCAGCAAGTGCGATTGTGTGCTGTGCTCGCTCTCGCCTTCTGCGTTCCGCCGGTACTGCTCGGATTGGCTGACTGACTCACCGCCAGGCACAGTGCGGATGGCCGCCCCGCCGCTATCGTCGCCGTCACCCCAGCGCCGGACGAGGAGACCGAACCCATGCGTCGTCGCACGCTGCTGGCCGGCCGGGTCGGCACCGTCGCCGCCCTCGGCGTCACCCCGCCACGCTAGAGGGCGGTGGCGGCATCCGACTCACTACGCGTGCTGGAAAATGCGCTGTTTGCCCCGCCCGCCATCGGCACGCTCGACCACCCCCAAGACATCTATCTCCCCCACGGCGCCGACCTCACCGACACCCGGCCGGATATCAACGAGGCCGAAATGATCCGGTGGGTTCCGCTCTACGAAGCGGATGAACGACCGCGGCAAGATCGTCGGCGCCGCGACCGTAGTCGGTGTGTATCGGGCGCTGCCGGAGGACCGCGGGTGGTGGCCGGACGCACGCACGAATCGGCGGACCTTCGTTCACCGAACTGCTCGACGCCACCTACCCTGTCAAGGGCTGACCCCGCGGCCCCGTCCGATCAGCAGCCCTTCGGAGCCCGCCAGGCGTCCTGCGCGTAGGTGGTCGAGCCGACCATGGCGCCGATCACGCCGCCGATGATCCCGAGCGGGATGGCCCCGACAAAAGCGAGGGGCAGCCCTGCGATCGCGCCGCTCCCGGTCCCGAGCAGGGCGCCCAGGCCGGCCCGGAGTTCGATGGAGTCGCCGGGCGCCATGCACGCCGCGATGGGCGCCACCGCCCCGGACCCCGGGGCATCGGGTGCTTGCACCGGCGCGGGCGCCGGGGCGGGCTCGGCCGCCGCGACGCCCACTGAACCGACAATGAGTTGCACGGCAATGACGCTGCCGAGCATGGTGCGGGTCGATATCTTCAACATATGCACGCAGATCCCTGATCAGTCGAAAAACGCAGTGTGTGACCTGAGTAGTCAGATCTGCGACCATGATGTCGTATCGGCCGGTGTAATGCTCGCTTTCGATATCTCGGTCGGAGCGGGCCAGAAACCGCGCTCGCCGATGATCCGGCCTACCCCGCCTGCCCGTCCTGCGCAGGTAGACCCGGTTTCCGGCCTCCCCCATGTCGTCGGCTCGGAGGAGTTGCCGTCCGATTCTCGAATCGGCCGCCGGCACCTCGTAGGGTCGGGTCGAGCCGAAGTGTTGCTAGTCGTCGGGAAAGGCACGACGGTTTCGCTTGGTGATGCCGCGCCGCTTCTTCGCGGCGATGCGACGTTCCTTCGCGCCGCGCGAGGGCTTGGTGGCGCGGCGAACGGGCGGCGGAGGGGCAGCGGCGGCGCGCAGTAACGCGGCCAGGCGTTCGCGGGCGGCTGCGCGGTTCTGCAGCTGTGCGCGGTGCTCCGAAGCGGCGATCGTGAGCACCCCGTCGACCAGGCGGGTCGCCAGGCGGTCGAGCATCCGGGTGCGCAGCGACTCCGGCACGGAGGGCGAGTTGGCGAGGTCGAACGACAGCTCGACCCGGCTGTCGGTGGTGTTGACGTGCTGCCCGCCCGGGCCGGACGAGCGTGAGAACCGCTCGCGTAACTCGGCGGCGGGTATCACCAGCGTCCGAGTCACGGTCAGGTCTGCTGCCATGATCCGATGCCGTCTTTCCGATTCGCGAGGTTACTATCCCGAGTGGCTGAATGGTGACTCTCTCGTTCACGATAGTGACGACCTTGTGTTCGGGTAACAGGCAGCACGCGGTCGTCGCGTTCTCACCGATGTCGCCGACGCCGGACTCGCACGCCTCGCGAAGCCTCGCCTCGAGGGCCTGACCGAAGAGCGAGCGGACAGTACGGTGTCCCCCTCGAGTACTACTGGGAAGTCTCCCGTGGAGTGATGCGACGCGGCTCGGCTCGTTCGTAGTCTCGCCATACTGCACAACGGCGAGAGGACTTTCCATGGCCATACCCACCGAGCGGAAACCACCGATACAGCGGTTCCGGGTGCCGGTTCTGCTCGTCGGAACGGTCGCGTTGCTGATCGCCGCCCGGGGGCTGGACGCGCTCGTTTCGGGTGTGCCTGTGCTGCGTTTCGCCCTCGGGATCGGCGCGGCCGCCGGGGCGATCTTCGCCTACACGTGGCTGTCCCGCCGTGTCGAGAACCGGCCGGCGGTCACCGAACTGGCCGCCGCGGGGCGGTGGCGTGGGCTCGGGCACGGCGCACTCGTCGGCGCCGGGGCTTTCCTCGCGACGATGCTGCTCGCGGTCCTGTTCACCGACGCCGACATCACCGGTGGCTCGTTCGGGGCCTGCCTGGGCGTGGCCGGCGCGATGGCCTCGGTGGCGGTCACCGAGGAACTGCTGTTCCGCGGCGCGGTGCACCGCATCCTGGAGGAACGGACCGGCAGTATCGTCGCGATCACGGTCTCGGCACTGTTCTTCGGTCTGGCACACTCGGTCAACAGCAACGCCACGCTGTGGGGCGCCCTGGCCATCGCGGTCGAAGGCGGCGCGCTGCTGGCCATTGCCTACACCGCCACGCGGTCGCTGTGGCTGCCGATCGGCCTGCATTTCGCCTGGAACTTCACCGAGTCCGGTGTGTTCGGCACTGCGGTATCCGGCGCCGACGGCGAACCCGGCCTGCTGCGCACCGTCCTTTCCGGACCGGAGGTACTCACCGGTGGGACGTTCGGTCCGGAAGCGAGCCTCTTCGCGCTGCTGTGCTGCCTGGTCCCGGCGGTGTGGCTTCTCCGCAATGCGAGGCTGGTCACCCCGCGCTGACCAGTTCGGGCGGAGTCGTCGCCGTCATCGGTTCGCCTACAGGCCACCATCGAGCACCGCGGCTTTGTCGTCCCCGGTAGCCGTGTCCGACACTGTGCGTATGGATCCGCCGGCCCGGCCGGTCGGGTGAGCCCGGCCGATCGGGGTGTACGTCGATCGCTACGCGAACCGAGGAGCTCGATGGAAACGATCACTGGAACCGCTGCCGGCGTCCCCTACACGGCGCTGCCACCCGACGGCGGGGTCGACGCTCCCGCCCCACTGATCGTGACCTGGCACATGCTGGACGCACCGCGCACCGATGCGGCGTTCGCCGCAGCCCTGCCGATGGCCGGGGTGCCGGCCTGGCGGGTCCATCTGGGCATGCCGATGTGTGGCGCCCGGATGGTCGACGGGCGCGTCGACGCCGTGCTCGAACTCGCCCGCCAGGACGCGCTACTCGCATTCCTCGCACCGTTCGCGCAGCAGGCTGCCGACGAGTTCCCTGCAGCCCTGGCGGCACTCCGCGATCAACTGCCGACCGACAAGGAGCCGATCGGCATTCTCGGCGCCTCGCTCGGCGGTGCGGTCGCACTCCGAGTGCTGGCCACAGAATCGATCCCGATCCGGCATATCGCACTCGTGAACCCGGCCGTGCGTATCCGCTCGGTGGTCCCCTTGACCGAGGGCATAGCCGGTCACCCGTATGAATGGACCGCCGAAGCCGAGCGTGTCGCCGACAGCCTGGACTTCGTGGCCCGTGCCGCCGAACTCACCGTTGCGCCGGCGCTGCTGGTCGTCAGCGGAGAAGATGATCACCCGGACCTCCGCGCCGATGCGGCCGCGCTGGTCCACACTCTGCGCCAGCGCTACGCACAGCCGGACAACGTCGAACTGGTCACCGTGCCGAATCTCGCGCACCCGCTGGCCGAGGAACCGGGGCTCGAGCCGGCGCCACAGGGCCCTGGAGCCGAGGCAGTCGACGCCGTCCTGACGCGGTGGTTTCGCAGGCAGCTCGAGTCGTAGACTTCGCCGTCGACCACCACTGTCGGCTGTGGTTCTGTCGGCGAGACCTCATCGGAGGTCGATCTCCGTGTGTGGTCCGCGGGTCGCGCACCGGAGAACACCACCTTGGACGCTTGCGATCGCGATTGGCCCTGATGATCGGCACACCGCACCACCTCGCGCACGAGCACAAGTCCGCCGCGACCTACCTGGATATCGCTGCCGCCGGCCACGGCCACGACAATGGATCAGGCGGCCCTCGGGGCAGCGCGCATGCCGGCGTAGCAGCATTCGGTGCCGTCGTTGAGGGTGGCGAAGACGATGGGCATATAGCCTTCGGCGAAGGAGGGCCCGGCGCCGGAGGCGGCGAAGATGTTCTCGGAGTATGGGAGCAGGTCCATCTCCAGCGGCGGGGACAGGTCCGCCATATCGTCGACGAATGCGTAACGCATGTGGGCGTTTCCGTCGTCGTCGCGGCTGACCGTGATGACGACGCCCTCTCGCTTGTAGGTACCCGGGAACGGTGTGATGTCCACCTCGATCGGCGGATCCGCCGGTGCGAACGGCTCGGGCATCTGCACACCGGCGAGCTCGGCCAGCAGTTCCCGGTACACGTCGCCGTAGAGCTGACGGGCGCTGCCGCCGTTGGCCATCAGCGCGACCACAACCCCGGCCTCGGGAACCACACGCAGACACGCGTACTGGCCCACGGCCGCACCGTCATGGCCGTAGCCGCGAATTCCGTCCCAGTCGTAGAGCGTCCAGCCCAGCCCCCAGGCATCGGAGAAGACGCTCCACTTGTCGGGTGTGTCGATCTCGTGGCGCTGCATAGCGGTCACCACATCAGCGGCCAGCACGCGAGTGCCGTCCGCCGCGACGCCGCCGTCGAGGTGCATCTTCGCGAACCGGACCATATCGCCCGCGGACGTGATCACACGCCCGGCCGGGCCCACCGACCGCGGCAGGAGATCCCAGGCCGGCGCCGGATCCGGGTAGGCGCCCGGCTCCCCGAGATGCGACATGGCGACACGAAAACTCAGCGCTTCCTCGGGCAACGTCATCAGGCGCTCGAGGCCGAGCGGGGTGGCCAGGTGATCGCGGATCGCCTGATCCCATGTCATGCCGCGCAACACCTCGACCATGCGGGCAAGCACAACGTAGCCGACGCCCGCGTAGGACAGAGCATTGCCGGGCGGGCAGTCCAGCGCCACCTCGCGCGCCGCGGCGACGAACTTCTCGAGGCAGTCGTCACCGCGCCCGGTGTCGCGGTTGAAATCGTTGGTCAGGCCGCCGGTATGGTTTCTGCCAGCGGTCGACGGAGAAGCCGCCGCCCTGTGAATCAGGCCTTCCCCAGACGCCTTTCGCCGTCCAGGCGCCCTTGTCGTCCCAAGTAACTGTGTCGGACACTGGCTTCGTTTTCTCGTTCATGCCCACCATGCTCGAGCCTTGCCCCAGGGGCAAGGTCAAGCCCGAACATCGCACCACGGGGCGGCGCCTGCCAGGTCGGCTCGGACTCGGCCGATCGCCCCCGACCTTCTACAGCCGGACGAGGGTGCCGCCTCGTTTCCCAGCGTCATGCGCTGCCCGTGGGAAGAGAGCCACCGACCGGCCGGTTACAGGCTGTATGCCGAAACCCTTTACCGAAGCCGAACGCCAAGAATTTCTCGCGGGCAAGCACATTGCGGTGTTGTCGGTCGCGGCGACCGATGGACGGCCGCCCGCCTCGGTCCCGATCTGGTACGACTACGTCCCGGGCGGTGACATCAGGGTCAACACCGGCGCGAACCGGCGCAAGGCCAGGCTCATCCAGGAAGCCGGCGTGGTGACCTTGGTCGCCCAGCGCGAAGAGCTGCCGTATCAGTACGTCATCGTCGAGGGCACCGTCGTCGATGCCGAGACCCCGTCCCCTCATGCGGCGCGGGAAGCCATTGCCGTCCGCTATCTCGGTCCCGAAGGCGGACGCGCGTTCGCCGATCAGATGGACGGCGCCCAGTCCGTTCTGTTCACCATCCGCCCCGACCGTTGGATCAGCCAGGACTACTCGAGCGACTTCTAACCAGTACGGTCGGCTCACCCCGCGGGATCGGTCGGCATCTCCAGACGATGTCCACCGATTTCCGCCGGCTGAACGACCACCTCGACGACCAGGCCGTGCCGACCGCAGCAGGCGGTGATCGGCGGTCGCGATAGGCTGCTGAGGTGCCACACGCAATTACCGCGTTGATTCTGCCAGGTGGGTACCGGGCTGATGTGGTCGACAAGTGGGATGTGGTTCCGGTGCCGCTGCGCGGCGACCTGACGCTGTTCCATATGACCCACTACTACACCGCATACTGGCAGGCAAAGCTCGGGATCGAGGGGCATTTCGACGCCGCCCCGAGCGCGCGCGACCTGTTGTTCCCGACCGAGAACGTGGTCGGCGTCCTGGCAGCGGAGATCGCTGCCCGACCCGCACCCACTTTCGCGTTGGTGGTAACCGACTACTTCGGAGGAGCGGGAGGGCAGGGAGCCGTCGTATCGGTGAACGGCGGACCTATCCGTCCGACAGCGAACATCAATAGTGCACTGCGCGTTCTGGGGGTTGTCGCAGACCCGGGCTCGGACGAGTTCGACACGGTAGGCCTGGCCGGCCGGCGGTCTACCCCCGATTACTTGGATCGTTACGTGGAACTCTGCGACGAACTCGGTGTTTGACCGGTCGCGCGACTGCTGGAACAGCGACCTTGATCGACTACGCCACCGGCGCGCTACGCAGAAGGATCAGTTGATCCCGTGGAGGCTCGCTTGTTCGAGTGGGTGCGATGCCGCCGGGAGCACTACGTCCCGGCCCACAACAAGGGCGCGTTTCTAGACCGGTTCAAGTGGCCTGTGTAGTCCGGTGGGCAGTTCGACGATGATGTCGTCTCCGGGCAGGACCCGTCCCCCGGTCGGACGATCGACATGATCCCGGCTCTGCGGATCACCGCCCCCTGCTCGTCGCGCCCGACAACGCGCTCGAGCACACCCCGCTGGAAGTGGTCGATCTGGACGCACGGGTTGCGCAGACCTGTCACCTCGACCACCGCTTCGGCACCGAGCCGCAGGAGCGTGCCGGTGGGCAGACCGAGCAGATCCACACCACGAGTGGTGACGTTCTCGCCGAGTTCTCCCGGCCGCACATCGAATCCGGCCGCACGGAGGTCGTCGAACAGTTCGGAGTGGATGAGGTGGACCTGTCGCAGGTTCGGTGCGCTCGGATCACGCGCTACCCGGGACCGGTGTTTGACCGTGACGCCCTGATGGGCATCACCCTCCACGCCGTACCCGGCGACGAGATCGATGCTCGCGACGGTGGGCTTGGTGAAGGTGTGCTCCCGACTGCGGCCGACTGCCGTCACGATTGCTCTCACTTGCCGCGAGTGTACTCGCGTCATTGGTCCGCGGCCCGGATACATTCGATACCGCCACGTGCACCGAGGCACGCAGGTGATGACGTCGTTGCCGCAGGTTCTGCACATCAGGGCCGACCACGGCGGCAACTGTCTCGATGACACCGTCCGGCTGCTGTCGCGGGAGTTGGCCTACCCGCAGATTGCGACCGCGTTCGTCCTCAACCGCCTGGTCGACATCCTGTTGGTGCAGTTGCTGCGGGTCTGGCTGGCGAAAAGCCCGGACGAGGCGCGCGACCCTGGCTCAGTGTGCTGGCCGACCCCGTGGTCAGCGACGCGCTCGCCAAACTCCATCAGGAGCCGGCCCGGGGGTGGACCATCGACCCACTCGCCGCGGAGTTGACGCTCTCCCGCAGCACGCTGACGCGGCGGTTCCGCGCCATGACCGGTACCGCGCCGGCCGAATACCTGACGCGATGGCGGATGGATCTGGCCGCGATCCGGTTGCGGGACAGCGACGACCCTCTCGACGCCATCGCCCGCTCGGTCGGATACACCTCGGTCTACGCGTTCAGTCGAGCATTTCGCCGGGCACGCTCACAGGCTCCGGGGCAGTTCCGTAGCGCGGCGCGGGCGGCCGAGCGCGTCCCGACACGTCCTCATGGGGCTGCCACCGAATGAGGCCACTACGGTCATCCCCTGTCACTTCCACCTCCGACTCGCCCTCGATCCCGGCACCGCGGCGAGCCGCTCCGAACTGCACGCCGCCGCGCTCGTCCAGCAGGCGCACGCCGACGGACGGCTGGACCTTTCCGAACTGGATGAGCGACTCGCCGCCGCGGCCTGGGCGACGCCTGCCTTCGGACCGGTCGAGCGCCGGGGAGCCCCTTCCCTGCCCAAGGAAATGCGGGCTGTAACGGTTCGGCGAATCCGGCGATACTATGCTCGACAACTCCGCGCCGCGGAATGGGTGGGGTTCAGAGAGGCCGAAATGCCAGGAGGATCGGGAATCGTCATGAAACGTTGCCTAGTGACCGTGTTCGCGTGCGCCGCAGTAGTTCTCGGCGTAAGCGGGTGTGGCGACGACTCCGAATCGCACGAAGATCATGGGACGACCTCCAGCGTAGCTCCGACCAGCGCGGCGGCGCCGTCGAGCGTGGCCTCGACCACCCCGGCGCCGCAGAGCCCCGCAACGGCTCCCCCTGCCGCCGTCGAACCTCCGCCCGCGGCGGAACCGCCTGTCGCGGAACCGCCGGCCGAGGCGCCTGCACCGGCGCCTCCCGCGCAGCCGGAGGCGCCCGCGCCCGAACCCGCCCAGCCCGAGCCGACACTCACCCTGCCTGATTTCGATCCGCAGGCCGGCTACTGACCGACGGGAAAGTCTTGTTCCGCAATCTTTTTCGGTATCGCGGTGGAGTGGCCGGCGCCGTGGTGGCGGCCGCACTCACCGTGACCACCATGTACGCACCGGCCGCGGCGGCGCCGGTGGAAAACAATCGGCCCGCGGGAAAATCCCTGGTGGTGCTCGGTGACTCGTTCACCGCGAACTACCCGAAATTCTTCTCGGCGACCAAGGAGTGCCTGCACGCGCCCACCTCATGGCCGAATCGGCTGAGCGAACGGATGGGGGTCGCGGGCACATCGGACTTCGTGGATGTGTCCTGTAGTGGCTCCACGATCTCCACGGGGGACGGCTGGTGGCTGGTGCACGAGGCGGCCGAGGCGGCCAAGCAGCAGGCGTTCGGGCCGGAAACCGAGGTCATCGCTATTCAGACCGGAATGAACGACGTCTGGGCCCGGAACAGTACGGCGACGATGATCACGTCATTGCAGCCCTGTGTGTTCAACCTTGCCGACGGATGCGGGCTGGAGGCGGCCGAACAGGGACGGTTCACCGACTACCGGAACGTCACGGGCCAGGTCTACGCCAACCGCATCCGTGAAGTGATCTCCTATATGCGCTACTACGCGCCGAAGGCTCGGATCACGCTGGTCGGTTACCCGGAACTGTTCCCCGCGGCGCAGGAGCACGTGTGCGTGAACGTACTCGGCGCCGGGCAGGTCGTGCAGCCGAGGGGCCGCGCGGTGACCGAATACCTGGACCGCCTCAACGTCGCGCAACGGGAGGCCGCAGAGCTGCTGAAACTCGAGTTCGTCGATATTCGCCCGGCGACCGCGGGGCACGGGCTGTGCGCGGACGACCCCTGGCTGAACGGTTTCTTCGATCCCGCGGCCGACGTCGCCGGAATGCCGTTCCATCCCTCGGCGCGCGGTGACGAGGTGGCCGCAGAGACGGTGTACGAGCAGGTCCGCCGGTGAGCCTGGCGCCGGCCCGGACCGAGTCCGGGCCGGAGTTCCTCGATGCGGCGGCGGCGCGACCGGCGCTGCCGTCGCTGACAGGGGCGCGCTGGTGGGCGGCGTTCGCCGTATTCCTGCTGCACGCCCTGGTGTTCCTGCCGGTGTATCCGTTCCAGAAATCGGAGTTGTTCCGGCAGATCCATCAGCTGATGCCGATGCAGCTGGGTGCCGCGGGAGTGACCTTCTTCTTCGTCCTGTCCGGGTTCATCATCTATTGGTCGTTCCGGCCGGGCAGCTCGGTGCCGCGGTTCTATTGGCGCCGGGTGTTGAAAATCTACCCGACCCACCTGGTCGCGGCCCTCGCGTTCATCCTGGTGGCGAGCGTTCCTTTGACGCGGATGGTGGTCTGGGCGCCGAACCTCGCGCTGATCCACACCTGGGTGCCGAAGTGGACGACGGTCGGCGGGCTCAATGTGCCGTCCTGGTCGCTGGCCGCGGAAATCCTTTTCTATCTGAGTTTTCCGCTCGCGCTGCCGCTGGTGCGCCGGATCAAGAGCCATCACGTGTGGTGGGCGCTGGCGGGGTTGCTGGTGGCGATCCTGTTGCTGCACACCGCTTACTACCTGTGGGTGCCCGGGCCCAAGGGGATCGCGAATACCTTCGCGCCGCGGCTGATACCGGGTGATGTGTCGCCGTACTTCGAACTGCATGCCGCGCCCATCTGGTTCGAGCAGCCGGATATCCCGGTGGCTCCGTCCTATTGGCTCAGCTACAACTTCCCGCTCTCGCGGCTGCCCGAATTCTTCCTCGGCGTGCTCGCGGCGCGGCTGGTGCTGGAGGGCCGCTGGCGCAACACCCGGCTGGCGCCGCCGATGATCGTGCTGACGATCGCCTACGCGGCGACCTGGGTGGTGCCGCCGAACTACAAGATGTCGGCGCTGCTGCTCGCGCCGATGACGGCCGTGGTGGCCACGCTGGCCGCGCGCGACCTGGCGGGGATCCGCGGGTTCACCGCCTCGCCGCGGATGGTCTGGCTGGGCAATATCTCCTTCGCTTTCTATTTGATCCAGTTCCCGGTGATGGCGCTGATCACCCGGTTGCTCATCGGCGGGAAGCAGTTCGGGCCGTTGGGTTGGCTGGGGTTCGCCGGACTGAGCTTGGTCGTGTCCACAGTGCTGGCGGCGGCCATCTATCACTGGATCGACGACCCGCTGATGCGCAAATTCTCCGGTCGCCGCACCGCGGCGCGGGAGAAGCCGGCCGGATCGACCCCACCAGTGCCCGGGTAGTAGCCGGTATGCCGGAGCCGACTCCGCTGTCGATGAGCGCGTCGACGATCCGGTTGCCCGGACGGTCGACTCACAAACGAGCACTGCGGACTGTGACGGCCATCCGGCGAAGCCTGCTTCGGATCCGGCTATCGGTGTCGGGCGTCAGTGCCACGCCGACCGTGTCGGCGATTCGGTCGACCACCGCCGCCACCGGGGTCGTGTCGGTCCAGATATGGTCGGCGAACTCGGGCTTGCTCAGCTGTTCGAGGCAGAAGTCCAGCCTGTCCACCGCGAACTGTTCCGCACGGAGCAGCAGATCGCCCTGGCCGACTGCGCGCAGGATGGGAGCGAAGCCGAGCCCCCGATCGCGCAGTCGGTCCAGCACTGTTTCCCGGCGGGCCAGCAGCGCGAAGTGGCGCACGTCGTGGCCGGATTCGCGCAACCGGCCGACCGTCTCGTCGAAGTATCGGGGGTCGGCGACGGTCATCGGGGCGATCACCACCCCCTCGTGCTCGCGGAGCACATGGTCCAGTACCTCGAACACGCCTTGCCGCCAGCTCGGATAGTCCTGGAAGTCGGTCCGGAGCTTCGGCGGCATCATCCGGTGCAGGCCGTATCCCACCATTTCCGGGTCGCACACCACACTGCCGGGTAGCCGGCGATGCAGTTCGAACGCGGCCTGTGTCTTTCCCCCGCCGAAGGGACCGTTGATCCAGAGCAGCATGTCCACCAACCTATCCGGGAATGCGCCGGCGCGCGCCACGCAATCGACACACTTCCTTCTAGGCTCGAGCCTGTGGTGCGGGCAGAGTTCTGGCGTAGCGATGCGCTTCCCTTTCTCGAGAGCAGGCGCGCCTGCCCCACCGTGTCGTGCTACAAGCCGCACTCCCACGATGCGGTGTCGATCGGCGCGGTCGACGAAGGGCGCAGCGTGTTCACCGGCGCACCAGAGGGTCCCGTGCAACTCACGGCGAAGAATCTCGTGGTGATCCCCGCCTACCGAGTCCATGCCTGCAACCCCGTCGAAGGCCGGTGGAGCTACCAGATGCTCCATGTGGACGAGGCGTGGCTCGCCGGATCGCTACCCGAGCTCGGTGTGGGGGCCGATCGGCCCGTACGCGTCATCGACGAGCCTGGACGATACGCTGCGTTCTGCCACCTCAACGAGGTGCTGTTCTCCGCCGTCGACCTGCGCGAGAAGAAAGAACTGCTCGTCACTGTTCTCGATGAAATACTGACCGCGCCCGCTCAATCCTCGCCGGCGCCGGAGTCGGTGAGGCGGACCTGGCCATCATCGCCCCGATCCTCGAGCACCTCCGCACCTCCAACATGCAGGTCTCCCTCGGCGATCTGGTCCAGGACACGGGTCTGAGCCGGTTCCAGTTGGTTCGGCGGTTCCGTGATGTCACCGGGCTGCCTCCTCTCGCCTGGCAGATCAACGAGCGCATCATCAGAGCGCGCTCCCGGCTCCGTGCGGGCTGTGGCCTGGCCGAAGTCTCCAACGACCTCGGCTTCGCCGACCACATTTCCACCGGGTCTTCACATCGCGCACCGGGGTCACGCCCGGCGAGTACCGCGCCGGCGCCGCCCGCTGAAACAGTGCCCTGCAACTTCGTTCAAGACACAGCTGCGGCGACGACGGCACAGTGACTCGGTCCGTATACGTCGAGCACAGAGGAAGAATGAATCAATTCGCTGCGGTGGCCGGTGCTCATTTCCTTGCCTTGTTGTCCCCCGGGCCCCGACTTCTTCCTCATCGCACACTCGTCGATGACTGCCGGATGGCGTCGCGCGACAGGGGCGTGTGCGGGCATCGCGGCCGCGAACGCCGTCTTCATCGCTACCGCGTTCGCGGGCCTGTCGATCCTGCGGCCGGGCACCATCACGTTCACCGCTGTCCAGATCGCGGGCGCCGGATTCCTTCATCTACCTCGGCATACGCTTCCTGCGCGCGGCCGGGGCCACGTCGATCCGCTGAGCATCGCCGGCCGGCGCCGGATAGCCGGCACGGGCCGACCACCGCTCCAACGTCCGCCGACGCCGCTGCGCAGCAGACCTGAGGTAACTCCACCCTTCTGCCTCCGCTCGGTCCGACCGCCTCCGTCCTGACCCTCGCGGACGAACCGCGTCAACGGGCTCGGCCGGCAACGCCGGGTCGGGCGGTCACGGTCCCGCCGGGCGCCGTGACCATGGCAGCCGCGGCCGCCACACCCGCCGAGACCCAGAGCAGCACGGAAATCCGACGCCGTCGAGGATGACTCCGCCGAGGAAGGATCCCCGCGCATACTGCCGGTGAAGGCGCCGACAAAGAGACCGGTGACGGCTTCGCGCCGTTCGGGCACGGCGTGGACGGCCCAGATCTGGCTGCAGACCGAGACACCGCCGTTCGGTGGACGGGCCGGCGCCCTGGTATTGGCGGGATGTGCACTTCCCGCGCTTCACACCGCTCGGGAAACAGATTGCGGGTACGGTCCGCGTGGCGACCCTTCAGGAGGGGATGACTCTGGCCGCGACCGGCCGGTATACGATGTTGACCTGCCGTCCGGTGGCCGAGCGCAACCAGCGCGCCGACCTGCGGTATGTGCGAGTCACCGGATTCGACGAGGAGTCCAGAATGGCGCTCATCTGGCGTTCCGCGCAGCGCCCCGCACACTTGACGAAGCTGGCGGCATTACTGGGCGCACTCCCCGATATCGCGGAATCGACGGGGCAGCGCGCCTGAAGCCGACGATCGCTGTGCCGTCACCGGCCGGGATGGCCGGCGAGGAATTCCTCGATATCGGCGGCGATCCGTTCCGGTTGTTCACCGTTGATCGCGTGGGATGCGCCGGGGTAGCCTGCACCGTGCCGTGGCGCAGATTCTCCCGGGCGGTCCGGGCGGCCCTACCGCTGTCGTGCATGGGCGAGTCGCCGGCGATAATCGCCAGCACCGGCATCTCCAAGGCGCGGAGCCGCTCCGGGCCGATCAGTTTCGGCGTCGGTAGTTTCATTGTGCACGAGGGCATTCCGGCCTCGATCATCCGGGCGATCGGAACGTCCTCGACCGGTGCGCCACCGGCGCTCCAGCTGTTGAAACTGTCCCGCCACGACTTCGGGAACCAGCTCACACTCGCCGGAAGCGACCGCACCAGCAACTCTGTGGAGAGCCCGGCGAATGTCTGCACCGGCTCGACCAGGATCAGGCTCGCGACCTTTTCGGGTTCGTGGACGGCGAGGTTGACCGCGGTCCAGCCGCCGATCGAGAGTCCGAGCAGGTGGAATTCCGGTTCGGGCAGCGCGAGCAGGACTTCCTCCAGCCAGCGGGCTTGGTCGCCGTGGGTTTCGATCGGACGGTCCTGCACGCTCATTCCGGGTTCACCCAGCAGGTCCAGCGCGTACACCGCACGCTGAGCGAGCAGGCCCGGCATATTGTCGGCGAATACAGGTGCGCCCGATCGTGTGCCGGGAAGCAGAAGGAACGGTTCCCGTCCGCCGGCCCCGGCCGGGCCGACGTAGCGGTATACCCGCACGATTCCGTAGCTCGTCCGCACGTCGAGAACGCGCTCCGGTTCGGGCATCTCCCGCATCGCCGCGTTGTACGCATCCAGATAGCGGGCCTTGTCGCCGGCCGAGTCGAAATGGCCCACCGGCGCGGTGTCCCGCAGGATGAGCCACGCCAGAATCGTCACGGCGACGAGGAGGGCGACGACCAGCATTACCCTGCGGAACCGCGACCGTGGCCGGCCGGTCCGCCGGGCTCCCTCGTCACCGGCTGCTCCGGCAGTGGGTTCCGCGTCGCGGCCGGGTTCGTCTCCGGCACGCCCCTTGGAGGCTTCCGCGGTCACTCCTGCTGTGCGACGAGTAGACATCGGTCGAGGAAATCCTTTGTTTTCTGGTGCAGCACACGGTCTTCCGGTGGCCAGCTGTGATCGGACCGTTCCATCGCGCGGTACAGTTCGCCGGTTCCGGCGGGTTGATCCCGGAGCGCGTACTCCGTGGTCGCCTTCCATTCCCGGCCGAGGCGACGACCCGAGCGCGAATCGGCCGGCTCCTCGTTTTCCACCAGCAGGAGCGCCTGGACCGCCTGTGCCTTCCAGTTGAAGTAGGTGGTGATCACCCGCTCCACATCGATCTCGAGGCCGGCAGGTGCGGGCGCACCCGGATTTCGCACACCGGGGTGGCGCAGCAGGGTGCGGTCGAGGCTCATGGTGGCGGCCACGACCCCGGCCGGCACCCGGGCGTCCGGACGCTCCCGCAATACCTGCGTCACCGCGGCCAGCACGGTCCGCTGACACCTTCGTGCCGGGACCCCTGTCGGACAACGGACCGTCTATCGATCGCCCGAGGTCGGCATCGGCGCGGTCAGGGGATGAATACTTCGGCTGTCGCCGGAACGCTCGGACGGTCGGTGCGCACGGTGAGCGCGACCCGCCCCGGGCCGGAGTCCACGTGCACGTAGAACGGCCGGGAACTCGTATTGCCGGCGGGGATGAATTGGCTCACCGAGCCGCTCCGGCCGGTGTCGAGGTTACGCCAGTCGACAATCGCCGTGACATCACAGGCCAGGATGGTCGGCGCCCAATTGCCCAGCGGGGAGAAGCCCTGCGTGATCCGCAGTTCTATGGAATGAGCAGTTCCCGGAAAGACGTGGTACCGGTCCAGGGGGCCGTCGTAGGCGACTCCGGCGGCACTCAACATGCCGACGCAGATACCGTTGCCCACCGTCCAGGCCGGGGCGGTCCGGACCTCTGTCATGGCGCATGTACGGGGTCCGACATTCGACACCCCGAGCTGGCAGGGGTCGGCCGCGGCGGCTACGCCCGGCGCTGTCACGGCCATCGCTGCACCGACGAGTCCGGTCGCTGCTGTCGTGGCCAATTTCCGTGCGATCGTCATGCACAGATGATCGGGCATCGCCTCGCCTTCATTACGTTTCGCTCCGTCACGGGCGGGTCGATTCTCATACGGATCGCTCGCCGGCCTCGATTCCGGTTCGCCCGTAACGAAGCGGCGGCTGCCGACCGGAGGTTCCCGTGGCACCGGGTTTCGTGCCGCGATCGTAGCGGCGCCCGTCTCCCGATCTCGTGGAAGTCGCCGCCGCGATGCTGTCTCCGGGCAGCCGTGGAGACCGAATCGAGCCTGCTGTTCACGCTGGTAACACCGTAGAATCAGGCTATCGAACCGCGCATCGGTCCGGCCACTCGGAAGGCAGGTGCAGCAATGACGCATCACAATGATCCCCTTGCCGCCGGCATGCACACCGCCCACGCCTGGTTGCGGGCCGTCGCCGACGATCTGGGGACCGAAGATCTCACCTTCGCACTGCGTGCGCTGCGCGCATGGATGCACACCGTCCGGGACCGGATAGGTGTGCCCAATTCCGCCCATCTCACCGCCCAACTGCCCGATTTCCTGCGCGGTATCTGGTACGAGGGATGGGTACCGAGCCGGGTACCGGGCAACCACGGCGTCGCCGAATTCACCGACGAGTTCGCGGAGCGCGCCGGGATCTCGGCGGGCGATGTCTCGTTCACCGCCGGCTGCGTCACCTCCGCGCTGGACCGGATGATGTCGCCCGGCCAGCTGGATCATGTGTTCGCCGTGTTCCCGGATCGCCTCGGTATCGTGCTGCGCGGTGAGCGGCCGATGGCCGAAGCCTGACGCACGCCGCCCGCCCCGATCCCCCGGATCCACCGAGCCGAAGGGACGGATATGCGCACCACATCGAACGAGATCTGGCCGGCCCTGCGGGTGGACGACTGGGCCGATACCCGCGACACCCTGCACATGTGGACGCAGATCGTCGGCAAACTCCGGCTGGCCCGCGCCCCGATGGTCAATCACTGGTGGCAGGTGACCCTCTATATCTCCGCGCGCGGTTTGACCACCTCGGCGATCCCCTACGACCGCGGGACGTTCGATATCGAATTCGACTTCATCGACCACCAGCTACTCATCCGGTCCTGCACCGGCGCGCGGCACCGGATCAATCTGGAGCCCCAGACCGTGGCCGCGTTCTACGAAGAAGTGATGGGCGCGCTGCACGCGCTGCATATCGACATCACGATCCTGGCCCGACCGGTGGAAGTGGAACGCGCGATTCCGTTCGACGAGGACACCACGCATGCCGCCTACAACCGGGACCACGCCAATACGTTCTGGCGCCAGCTGGTGGCCGCCGACCGCGTCCTGAACCGGTTCCGCGGGGAGTTCTCCGGCAAGGCCAGCCCCGTGCATTTCTTCTGGGGTGCGATGGACCTGGCCTATACCCGCTTCTCCGGGCGCACCGCCCCACCACATCCGGGTGGCGCCCCGAACTGCGCCGACTGGGTCATGGTCGAAGGCTATTCACACGAGCTGGCCAGTACCGGCTTCTGGCCCGGTGGCTCGGCCGAGGGCAGTTTCTACGCCTATGCCTATCCGGAGCCCGACGGGTACGCGGACACCCCGATCCGGCCGCAGGCAGGCTACTACGACGCCGCCGTCCACGAGTTCCTGCTGCCGTACGAGGCCGTGCGCACCGCCGACGATCCCGAAGCCACCCTGCTGGAGTTCCTCCGGTCCACCTACGATGCCGCAGCCGACACCGCCGGCTGGGACCGTGAGCACCTGGATACGGTCACGCCCCGCACGCGGTGACCCCGGCATCCGCCGCGGCGCGGCGAGCGTTATGAGGCATCGATCCCGCCCGCGGATCGGCGCCACCCGAGACCGATCGGCGGCTGCTGGTCGCGGCGGCGGGCCACCTGGGTCAGCTCATCGCGCCTCCCTCGCTCCGGCACCGATCGGCGACCGACCGTGCCGCGTCGCCGACCGGGGTATCGGCGACCAGAACGAGGGATGAAGTGCCGAGATCGTGCAGGCCGTTGATCGAGCATTCATAGCCGATCCGGTGCGCTACTTCGCGAACCCACCGGATCGCGCGTGTTCGCTCGGCCGAGGAGGTGCGCCCGGCATCACACACAATGAGGAGGCGGCGGGCGGCGAGGGCGGTCGCCGTCGCGGTCGCCTTCTGGCACAACCGATTTTCGTGAATTCGCGCCCGCACCGCCCGGCGGAGCAACCGGAGGCCCACTCGGCCGCCGCGCGACCCGCCGAACAGGTAATTCACCATCGGCCGGTCGAGGACGACGAGGACGACCGCTTCGGAGCCGACCCGGATGCCGGCGGTGACCGGCTGCGCGGGCGCCGGGGCCCGCGCATCCGAGCACGCCCGCGAGACAGGCGAGGGGCCGGTATGGCTCGCCGGGATCCCACCGCGGTGGAACTCCGCGAAGATCGCGTCCACCAGGTGGGTCGGCGGGCGGGCGCACATCGGTGACCGGCCGGCCTCCTGATCCGGGAACGGGCGGAACGTGCTGCGCCGAGGCCGCGCATACGCCCTGCTCCTAGGGTTCCTTTTCGTCGCGATCATGGTTGTCGTGCCCGTCTTTGTGCGCGAGAGGCGTCCGGGCGTCGACGAGCGCCTCGATACGCGCCTTGATCTCGGCGGTGCCGAAATTCGACTCCCGCTCGTTTCTTCGGTCCGCTATTCCTGGTGCAGTCATGGTTACTCCCGAAATATAAAATTGCACGGCTCATCGCCGTGAACTGTTACACGTCCGCCCGGTGACAGAAATTATCCGAAAAGAATACGGATACGAGCGACGACGGAAAATCAACCGTGTCGCGTTACCATTCGACGGAGGAAGAGCCGATAAGGCTTCCGGTCCGAATCCTATCCACTACCAGGATGGGCAGAACCTCCGTCGACGTGAGAACCGTTTCAGCGCTTCTTCTTTCGTACGATCACACTCGACGACTCCTGCTGCTCACGCTTCACTGCCCGGCGCTGCTCCAGGGTCGACGAGGGTTTTTTCAGCGATTTCCCGCGCGATTTATCAGCCACTGTCGCTCCTTTTCCGAAGTTCCATCCGACCGACCTCGACCATACGTCAGAAAAAATAAAAAGCCAGTCCGGTGGGACCCACTGTCGCCGGGCTCCTCGGCCGCCGGACTCGCAGCGCCACCGACCGGCCCGAGGGCGCCACGTCACTCGCCGGCCGAGACCGGGAATCGAGCGGTGTGTGTGGGAGGGGACTGCGCGGCGGGGAGCTGCAGTGCGTGGGCCGAGCCCGATCCCGGTTCCGTGTCGTACCCGTCTGCACGCGTCCACCCGGAGGCCTGGGAACCGGCCTTCCCCGAATTGTCCGGCACGGATGGCGAGCTGGGGCTGGCCGGGTAGAACAAGAAGGTCACCGGGCTGCCTACGATCACCGTCGGTTCGGTCGGTCTCGACGAGGTGTTCACCACCTCCTTCACCGGTAGGGGAGATTCCGGCAGCACCGGTATCGATCGACTCCTGGAACAGCACGCACACGGCGAATCCGATCTCGTCGCACTCGGCCGGGCCCTGCTCGCCGACCCGGAGTGGGTCCGGAAGCTTCGCGAAGGCCGCAGCGACGAACACATCGCCTACCGGCAGGAACACCAGAGAACGCTGACGTAGGACGCGCACGCGGTGCCGTGGACCGCACCGGCGAGAGAAAGGCCTGCATCCAAGGGATACAGGCTCTTCTCGTCCGCGCATGTCACCCGTGGATCAGCTTGCGGCGCAGTCCCTCGGTGGCGACGACAAGGGCGGGGACCAGGGTCAGGTGCGTGATCGACAGCGCGACCGTGGAGGCGGTGTCGAAGTCGGCATTCACGGTCATGCCGATGGTGGCGACGGCGAGCACCGAACCGATCACCGCGGCGACGCGCAGCACACCGATCCACTTGTAGGACAGCAGTACGGCCGCGCCGAGCCCGATCAGCATCGGGAGCACGGTCATCATGATGATGCCGCCGGGGGCGACACTCTGTACCCGGCCCGCGTCGGTCATCTCGAATGTGCCACCGGCGGCCGCACCGATCAGCCAGACGACGAGGTTGGCCACGAGAGCGGCGCCGATCGCGCCGAAGAGGGCGACGGGACGATTCAGTGCGGGGATACGGGCGGCGGTGCCGGCGAGTGTGGTCGCGATGCTCATGATGATCTCCTGAAGCTGTGAAGTTCGCGTGAGACCATCGTGAAACCTAAACAAATATTTAGGTCAATGTCGTCGGTCCGTAGCGTGTCCCAGATCACTCAGCGTATGGCTCCGACCCGGCAATCGGCAGCGGCGGGCCGGTGCACCGGCCCGGGAGACGGTGATGTCGCGATCCCGCCAGCGCCGGGACCTGACACTTCATGCTATTCCGGCAGCCCGGCTCGCCGGCGCCTGGGCCGACCGGGTGGGCGCCACGAGCGTCGTTCTGGCGGGGCCGGCGCTGGCCGGAGCGGCCGCGACCGTCGCGGCATTCACCCTCACCGACACCCTCGTGACACTGGTCTGCCTGGCGCTTTTCGATGCGGGTCTCTTCGCCGCGCAGGTGGCGAATCAGAGCACCGTACTATCGATCGACCCGGCCGCTCCGGCGCGGTTCAACAGCGCGTACATGCTGGTGTACTTCGTCGGCGGAAGCCTCGGGTCCGCCGCCGGCGCGGCAGCCGTCGACCGGTTCGGCTGGGCGGCAACGGCTTCACTCGCCGCGGCAGCCGTCGGGATCGCCGCCACGATCGTCGTGATCACGTCTGTGCGACATTCCCGGGCGACCGGCGGATATCCGGTGACTCGGACCGGTCGTCTCGGCGGTGCCGACGCACCCGGACCGACCGACACCCGGCCGGTTAGACCGTGACGGGCCGGTTGATCCCATCGATGGCCCGATCCACCCGAGTACTCCCGCAGGACCCGGCCGGGATGCATTCGAGAATCGGAGCCCGGTGCGTAGCACCGAACCGTTTCCGGCCGGACGCGGAAGAGCGCGGCGACTAATATTCCGGAGATGTCGTTGCCGAATGATATGCGTGCGTTCAATCGGTCCGTGGTCGAGAATTTCCGCGCCGAGGGCGGGAAGATCACGATGGAGGGGATGCTGAAGGGGTCCGACCTCGTTCTACTGACCACAGTCGGCCGGAGTAGCGGGCGGCAACATATCGTGCCGCTCGGGTACCTGACCGACGGTGACGATCGAATCGTGTTGTGGGCGTCCAATATGGCCGCGGCCGAACACCCGGCGTGGTACCGGAATCTGGTCGCCGAGCCGCAGGTCATCGTGGAGCGGCCCACCCCGGCGGGTATCGATCTGTTCACCGGTACCGCGCACACCGCCGCGGGGTCCGAACGGGAGCGGCTGTTCGCGGTGCTGGCCGACCGGTTCCCGCATATGGCCGCGCATCAGCAGCAGACCGAACGGGAGATTCCGCTCGTGGTGGTGGAACGGGTCTCGGGCCGCGCCGATTAGCGTGTCGCGTCGTCCGGGCGAACATGGTCACTGCCCGGTGCGGGGTCCGACAGCTGTCACGTGGCGGCGAATGTGGGCAGGGTGAGCGCCGAATGCGCAGCCCGGCCCGCAGCCGCGGGTAGCGACACGAGCTCGCGCAGCCGGAAGGTGACCCGGCGCGTATCGATACGCGCGGCTCGGAGCTGCGGCAATACGCGATTCGTCGATGACCTCACCGCGCACCAGAAGGTCGTCGAGGACGGCCCGTAGCCATCGGTCCTTCCGGCCGGCCGGCTCGCGCCGAGAGCTTTTCGGCGGCAGCCGATCTCGCTTCACCGAGAAATGCTCGCCATGATTCTGGACCTGGGTCTGCCGGCGGTCGTGCCATAGGGTTCGGTCGCCCCTGCCTGTCACCGGCCACCGCAACCGCGGGACCGCCTCGTCGTCGCGGCGTCCCCGGTCGCCGGCCGACCGGCCCGAGCGCAGCTCGAATCGTCGCCGGCACCGCGCCGCACATCGTATGGCCGGCCGACCTCCCAGAAGGAGTCCGATGTCCTCCGTGCGTGGCCCCGCGATCGGGTTGTCCGTCTTCGGTGTTGTCGCAGTGTGTTGCCTGAGCCTGGTCATGACCACCGCGCGTGGACCGGCCACCGAGGCCGACACCGAATACGCGGCGGTCTTCACCGATATCTCCGGGCTCACCGCCGGTAGCGATGTGCAGCTGGCCGGAGCCCGGATCGGAACCGTCACCACGATCGATGCCGCCGACGATGCCACGGCCCGCGTGGAATTCACCCTGGGCCACGACCGGCCGGTCCTGGATACCACGCACGCCGCGGTCCGCTATCAGAGCTTGCTCGGACAGTACTACCTGGAGCTGTTCGAGTCCGGCCCCGGAGGGACCGTGCTCGCCTCCGGGGCAACGATTCCGCGCGAGCGGACCGCGCCCGGGGTCGACATATCGCGGCTGTTCGACGGATTCCGACCATTGTTCACCGCGCTCGACTTCGAAGAACTGGGCCGGGTGGCGGAGAACGTGGGCCGGGTCCTCCAGGGCGACGGCGCGGGTATCGGACCGGTACTGACGGCGCTGGGCGATCTGCTCCGGTACGCGACGAACGAGCACGCGGCCGTGGCGGTGTTCATTCACAATCTGGGGAAGATCGCCACCGAGTTCGGCGGTATCGCCGAGCAGGTCGGCGTACTCATCGAGGGGATCGCCGCCCTGGTAGGCCTGTTCGACGACGCCGCGAAACTGGTGAACTCGCTGTTCACGGAGGATTCGAGCCTCGATTCGGAGGGCGGGCTCCTCGCCGGGCCGGAATCTCTTCCCGAAGACGCCTACCCGGCCCTGCACGAGCAGTTACGCGTACTCGCTTCTCGCCCCGACCAGCTCGTGGAGGTCCTGTCACTGAAGCCGGAACTGATCAACGGCCTGAACTCGGGCCATCCGGGAGGAAGCGCGGAATCCGCGGCCACCTGTTCGACCTGGCCGTTGGCTCCGGCCGGCCTCGCCGGAACGCGGCAACGGGCGGTGTGCCGATGAAGCGCACCCGACCGGGCGGGATCGCATTCAGGCCCTCCCCCATCGGCGAATACCTCTACCGCAGCAGCACTCCTGTAGTCAGTGAGGACCTCAGGTGAGCGATACCACAGAGCCCGGCGAACAGCGGAAGCTCGAGGAACAGCGCGCACCCGGTTCGCTGGCCACCGTATCGGTGTGGGGACTCGCCGCGGTCGCGTTCGTCGTCCTGGCGGCACTTCTCGGCTGGCGCTGGTACGCCGCCCAGCATGAGCTCGACGACCTGCGCGCCCGCATCACCGATCGCGACCGGGTGGCCGCCGTCGCCGCCGACTACACGAAACGTTCGCTGACCTATGACTTCCGCAGCCTCGACGCTTTCTTCGCCGGAGTCCGGCAGGGAACAACCGTCGCGTTCGCCCACCGCTACGACACCGTCGGCGACACACTCGCGAAGGTGATGACCGAGGCCGAGGTCGTCGCCCAGGGCGAGGTCGTGAGCACCGCGGTCGACGCCGTCGACGCGGACAACTACATCGTCACCGTTTTCGCTACCCAGCAGACCCGTAACGTCCGGCATCCGGAACCGGTCGGCGCCCCCACCCTGGTGACCGTCGGTGTGCAGCGCGTCGGCGACGAATGGCTTGTCGCCGACTACCGCCCGCGATGAGGACGCCGGGATGCCGGTGCCCCACGTGACATCTGTGCGGAGGTGCTCGGGATCACCTCGAATCGCGGCCGGGCGCGACCAGAACCTCGCCCGCTACCTCCTCATCCGTCGTTCCCGGAGGTGGCCGGCGAGAGCCGAATCCGCCACAGCGCGAACGCACCGAGGACCGCGGCGACCGATCCGATGGCCAGTGCGAGGAAGCCGCCGACGATCCCGTATCCGGTGCCCGGTCCGCCCTCGGCGGCGAGGACGACCAGCGCGCCGAGTATCAGACCGGCCACCCCGGCCACCAGTGCGGCGACCGCCGAGCGGTGTCCGGCGCGGCGGGCGACGGCGCGGGCGCCGATCACCGCACCCGCGAGTCCCACCGCCACACCCACCAGGGACCAGAAACGCCCGGCGGTCAGCCCGGAGGCGTCCGACTGCGCCAGGATCTCCGAGGTGACGAGTAGCTGACGAACGGACATGACGTCCTCCCTAAGTTTGTAGGTGTCCTTCTCCGACGACTGTTATGTGGCTATCGTCGCCGCCGAGTCCGCCTCCGGTCGTCGTGCGAACGGAGGCATTCCGATTGCCGCCGGTGGCGTAGGTAGCGGCGGGAGTACTGCGTCCGCAGTAGCCGGCGATCATCCCCGTGCACGACTTCCCCGCGCGCACATCGGGCTAGGGTGCAGCAATGGAAAGGCTCCGGAACTGGGCGGTCGCCGCGGGTATCGCGGTGTTCCAGCTGATCTCCGGTTTGTCCGGGCCGCCGGTCGGCTGGGTGCTGCTGGTCGTCGGCGGGCTGGCGCCGGCCGCGGCCGGCCGGGCGCCGGTCGCCGTGCTGGCCGTGACGGGGTCGACCGCGCTGGCGTATCAGGCCCTCGGGGTGGATGTACCCGCGGTCGCGTTCCTGGTCGCCGTGTACGCGGCGGTCCGCGCCGGGCGCTGGGTGGCGGCCGCGGCGGGGTCGGTGGTCATGGTGGCGGCCATGCCCTTGGCGCTGCTGGTTTCGCCGCGCGGACTACTGGTGAGCGAAGCGCTCATGGAGTCCCGGGACGTGCTGCAGTTGGCGTGGCTGGTCGCCGCGGGCGCGGCGGGCGAAGCATTGCGGCAGGCCGAGCGGCGCGCCGACGAAGCCGAACGTACCCGGGAGGAGACCGCGCGGCGCCGGGCCGACGAAGAGCGGTTGCATATCGCACGGGAGCTGCACGATTCCCTGACCCACCAGATCTCGGTGATCAAAGTGCAGGCCGAGGTAGCCGTCCACTCGGCCCGACGGCGCGGCGAGCAGGTGCCCGACGCGCTGTCGGCGATCCTGGAGGCCGGGCGTGAGGCATCCCGGGAGCTGCGGGCCACCCTGGCGGTCCTGCGGGACGACCGCCCACCGTCGTACGGACTGGATCATGTCGCGGAGCTGGTGGACCGGGTCCGCACCACCGGACTGGATGCGACATTGACGGTTGCCGGGCGGCCCGACGCCCTACCGGTGGCCGTGGACCGGACCGCGTACCGGATCGTCCAGGAGTCGCTGACCAACATCACCCGGCACTCAGCCGCCGGGACCGCGACGGTCCGGATCGATTACCGCCCGGACGCTGTGGTGATCCGGGTGGACGACGACGGTCGAGCCACCCCGGACATCAGTTCCGAGCCGGGTGTGGGACTGCTCGGGATGCGCGAACGGGTCACCGCCCTCGGCGGCCGGTTACACGCCGCGCCCCGCAGCGAGGGCGGGTTCACCGTCCGGGCCGAACTGCCCGTGGAGCGGACGCCGTGATCCGTGTTCTGCTGGTCGACGACCAGCCGCTGATCCGCAGCGGTTTCCGGGCACTGCTCGAACTGGAAGACGATATCGAGGTCGTGGCCGAGGCAGCCGATGGCGCACGAGGCGTCGAGCTGGCCCGCGAACACCGGCCCGATATCGCACTGGTGGATATCCAGATGCCGGTCGTGGACGGCATCGAGGCGACCCGGCGTATCGCCGCGGACCCGGCCCTGGCCGGAGTGCACGTGGTGATCCTGACCAACTACGGTCTCGACGAGCACGTCTTCGACGCCCTGCGCGCGGGCGCGGCCGGATTCCTGGTCAAGGACATCCACCCGGAGGACTTCCTGCACGCCGTCCGGGTCGCGGCCCGCGGCGACGCGCTGCTCGCGCCGTCGATCACGCGCAAGCTGATCGACCGGTACGTCAGCCGGCCGCCGGCCCCGGACGTGATCGCCGGAACGACCGAACTGACCGCCCGTGAACGGGAAGTGGTCGTCCTCGTCGCACGCGGCCTTTCGAACAATGAGATAGCCGCCCACCTGGTGATCAGCCCGCTGACCGCCAAAACCCACGTCAACCGGGCCATGACCAAACTGCACGCCCGCGACCGGGCCCAATTGGTGGTCCTGGCCTACGAATCCGGCCTCGTCGTCCCACGCCGGGCGTGATCCGCCCTCCCCCACCCCCACGAACGTGCGGCACCACCCGGCCGGGCGCCCCCGGATCGTGCTCGACGGCGGACTATCCGGCCGAATCGATCAGCAGGTGTTCCATACCGTTCGCCTCATCGGAGTACTTGTGAAGTCCGACGACCGCCACGAAATCGTGGTCGCCGACACTGCGCTGCAACGGGCTCCAATTGTCGGCGAGATACCGGCCCGCGCCCGCGGTGCCGCGCCGGCCCAGTCCCCCGCAGTACACCCAGTATCGACCGGGGTGCAGATCGGGGCTCGGCCGGACTCGCGCGATGATCCCGACATCGACGACGTCGTGCGCGTCGAAGCGGCGTCCGTCGCTGAGTTCCACGCGCCGCGGGTAGAAACTGCCGCCGGTCACGCGGTCGTCGACGGTGAACAGCGGGCGTTCGGCGATTTCGGCGTATCTGCGGATACAGTCGTTGCCGCCCAGCCCGAAACTGATGAAGGGCCGGTCGTAGGGCGCGGCGATGTCGCGGTCACTCCGTATCCGGACCGGAAAACGTGTATGCCGCTGCAGCAGATCGAAAACGTACAGCAGACCGCGGAGGTCGCTCTCCAGGACGACCAGCGTTTCCGCGGGCTGCCGGGCCGCGTGGGCACCCTCCTTCCTGCCGAAAAGACTCCGGCGCGCGAACCCCGGCGTTCGCCGGTCGTCCACCGGCTCGGTCGACTCGAACGAGGGGTGCACGAGAAGCGCTCCGCCCGTGATCATTTCGGCACCGAAAAATGCCTCGAGTACGGCATCGACGTCGGCGGCACCCGCGGCCCGGGGCCGGTCGGGGGCCGGGGACGACCCGGCGATCCGGAACAATCCTTCGACCGTCCAGCCGGGGAACATCTTCTCCAGGACCCGGCAGTGATAGTCGCGGGGTAACCCGATCATGCGACCGGAGAGCCACTGGTAGTACTGGGCTTTGGCCGGCCCGTGCCCCGGGGGGATGGGCGGGTCGAGCTGGGCCGCGCACCTGTCGTACGCGGCCAAGAAGTCCGGATGGCTCTTCAGATGCCGTTCGGCCAGCAGGACCTTCAACACGGTTGCCAACGAAAACCCCCTTACCCCGGCAGTCTCCGTCCACTGTGCCGGAGACTCGAGCACCGCCGGTTCGACGACGGCGAGGCCGGGCCGCCGACCGCACCTGCCGACGACCCGGCTCCCTCAGGTATCACATACAGGTGTAGCCGAGGCCGTTACTACTTCGACCCGAGCCCGTGATGGTCACGCTCGCGCCCCCGGTCGCGGGGCCGGAGGTCGGGACAGAGATGTGATGGTGGGCATGGTGCCTGCTTCCTTGTTTCCGAGGTGATGTCCTTCGCTGTACCGAGTGATCTACTCGAGCTCTCATAGCCGCCCGCTCTTACATTAGGCGCCAGGACCTGTTGCCGGGCAATGCATCTCACGTTCCGTTTTCGTCCGTTTTCGTCCGTTTTCGAATGGCCGGCGAGGCGGCGGGAGCACCGCGGCGCCACCCGCTCCCACCGCGCGAACCGATATCGGTGAGAGCTCACAAACCCGCACCGGAGAGAGTCCGGGTACGGTGACATCCACCCCCGATCACGGTGCGGTATTCCTGCTGAGAAACGAGGATGTGCTCGATGACATCTACCGCCGAAAAACTGGCCGACCTGCGTAAGAAGCTGGAGCTCGCGCAGGAGCCGGCCGGAGAGGCGGGAGCCGCCAAACGAGCACGTAAGGGCATACCGTCCGCCCGCGACCGCATCGAGATGCTGCTGGATCCGGGCACCTTTGTGGAGATCGGTGCTCTCGTGCGAAATCCGGCCGACAAGGACGCCCTCTACGGCGACGGGGTGGTCACCGGACGAGGCCTGGTGGACGGCCGGCCGGTCGCGGTGTTCTCCCATGACCAGACCGTGTACGGCGGCACCATCGGCGAGATGTTCGGCCGCAAGGTCGCCGCGATCATGGACCTGGCGGGGCGGATGGGCTGTCCGCTGGTCGGGATCAACGATTCGGGAGGCGCGCGCGTCCAGGAGGCCGTCACGTCGCTGCGCTGGTACGGCGAGTTGGCGACCAAGATGGAACCGCTCTCGGGTGCGGTACCGATGGTCTCGCTGATCCTGGGCAACTGCGCGGCCGGCGCGGTCTACCAGCCGATCTGCACCGATGTCGTGGTCGCCACGAAGAGCGCGCACATGTTCGTCACCGGGCCCAAGATCATCGAGGACGCCATCGGCGAGAAGGTGGACATGGAGGAGCTGGGCGGTGCCTACAACCAGGCCGCCTACGGCAATATCCACCATGTGGCCGAGGACGAGGCGGCCGCCTTCGCGTGGGTTCGCAACTACCTGAGCTACCTGCCGTCGAGCGCTGTCGAACTGCCGCCGATCGTCAATCCCGGACTCGAGCCGGAGGTCACCGAATCCGATCTGGCGCTGAACACCCTGGTCCCCGACTCGGACAACGCGGTCTACGATATGCACGACGTGCTGCTGCGCATCTTCGACGACGGCGAGTTCCACGAGATCGGCGCGGCCGCCACCAAGAACCTGATCACCGGTTTCGCCCGCGTCGACGGTCACCCGGTGGGTGTGGTCGCCAATCAGCCGACCGTGCTGGCGGGCGCGCTCGACGCCAAGGCCGGCGACAAGGCCGCGCATTTCATCCACATCTGCAATGCCTTCGAGATCCCACTGGTGCTGGTGGTCGACACCCCCGGCTTCCTGCCCGGCGTGGAACAGGAGAAGGTGGGCGTCATCAAACGCGGCGGCCGCTTCCTGTTCGCCTACGTGGAGGCCACCGTCCCCAAGGTGACCGTGGTGGTCCGCAAGGCCTACGGCGGCGGGTGGGCGGTCATGGGCGCCAAAGCTCTCGGCTGCGATATCTACCTGGCCTGGCCCACCGCGCGCATCGCGGTCATGGGGGCCGAGAGCGCGGTGGGCCTGACCCAGCGCAAGGTCCTCGACGCGACCCCCGAAGACCAGCGCGCCGCGCTGCGGCAGCAGATGATCGACTTCTACAACGCGACCGTCGCGACCCCCTGGATCGCGGCCGAACGCGGCTACATCGATAGCGTGATCGAGCCGTCGGCCACCCGGCTGGAACTCCGGCGCGCCCTGCATCTGCTCCGCGACAAGAAGGTGATCCGCTACCCGCGCAAGCATCACCTGCTGCCGCTGTGAACAGGCGGTGGCGCCGGGCAGCACCGCCAATGTAACGAACAGGCATCGGCGAACGAAAGACGCAGCAGCGCACGCATTCCAGCGCGGCGCGTGGAATTCGGAAGACGATCCGTACGCGGATGCCGTTCGATGACCGGGACCGACAACCGAGAAAGATAGATATGCCTGGCTTCCTGAAATACATCCTGTGGCTCAACATGCTGGGCATGCTGTCCGGTGCCTACTACTGATCCGGCCACGATAGGCCGGATCCGGTGGCGGATTCCCTCGACAGCGAGTAGATGACGATCCATCGGCCCGGTCGGCGGATCACCATCGCGCCGGCGCC
>NZ_JBKOOL010000040.1:18765-36561 GCF_046764065.1 Nocardia sp. NPDC002869 | reverse complement strand
GCAGCGTTACGCTGCCGGCCCTCTCGTTGCTCGATGCTCGGTGCGAGTCGCACCCGTGGGTGCGGTGCCGATGCCCTGCGCTCTCCGTTCCGGTCCGTGTGCGGCCGGTGCGGAGAGCGGGACGACCGCTAGCTCGTGCGGATACGCAGGCCCGGGTTGTCGGAGAGCACGACGCTCACCGGCTGCGCGAACAGCTGCGGGGCGTTACCGGTGAGCACGCCCAGGATGTTGGGGATCTCGCAGATGGGGTAATCGGCGACCGAGGAGGCGCTCGAGATGCCCAGGGCCTGCCGTCCGGTCACGATGGGGCCGCCGCTGTCGCCGGGGAGGGCGCAGATATTGGCGGAGAAGCTCTGGGTGAGCTGCCGGTCACCGACCTGGACGGTCTGGTCCACGGCGTTCACCACACCGCAGCTGAAACCGGTGCGGGAACCCGATTTGCAGACCGGGGCGCCGACCACCGGGGTGGCCACACCGTCGACCGCGATCGGGGCCGCGCCGGGCACCTTGACCTGGTTGTTCTGGAAGCGGCCCGCGGCACCGTCGGCGATACTCATGATCGAGTAGTCCTGTGCGCCGAGTACCGACTTCTGGTAGGTGGCGATCTGCGGGCCCACCTTGTTGCCGCCGAGGGATTCGTGCACGGTGGCGGCACCGATATCGTCCAGGTTCGGGTTGCAGTGACCGGCGGTGATGTTGACGGTGTTACCGGCCGGGCCGATTCCGTTGAAACCGAAGGAGCAGCGCAGCGAGCTGTCGCCGGCGATAGCGGCGAAGCCGTCGCCGCCGCCGACCGTCGCGGCGCCCGCCTCGGCGACCGCGGCCGCCTGGGGCAGCGTTTCGGCCGCGATCGGCGGGGCCATGACGATGACCCGGGCCGGATCGATGAAGTTCGGCATGGGCAGACCGACCTTGTCGACCCGCACCGCGATGCTGTTGTTCACGGTATCGATGACGACACCGCGCACCAGGGAGGACACCGCTTCGGGCTGGCCGTCGAGCCAGCGTTCGAAGGCGCTCTTCTCGCCGCGCAGCGTCGTTTCGCTCTTGGCGACATTGCGGACCACGAATCCGCTCGATTCGGCCGCACCGCGGGCTTCGTCGCCGCCGGGTCCGTTGGACAGGGCCACGACTCCACGGCCCTGCTCGTCGAGCCAGGCGCCGCCGAACACCTGGGGGAATTGACGCTGGGCGGTGGTGGCGAAGGCCGCCACCTGCTGCGCGGTATCGGCGCGCGCCAAGTATTCCTCGGGGGAGATGTGCAGATCTCGGTTCAGCGCCGCCACCAGGTCGGCCGGCAGGCCGATACCCGGGTCGGGGGCGGCCGAAGAGAGCGCCGCGGTCGGGCCGAATAACAGGACGGCCGCCGAGGCGGCGACCGCGGCACGTTGCATGCGTTTTCTGGCCGGCGCCGACCTTCGTTTACCTATGCGTGGCATGAGCATGCGAAGACTATATCGGGCTCACCCGGCATTCGGCCTGGTTCGTACCGCGATACCGCTGCCGAGGCCGCCACCGGCCGCCGCGTCGGCGTGCGCGAGGATGCCGCGGATGGGAATGCCCAGGGTAGCGGTGCCGCCGTACTGGGCGAGGGCGATATTGGCCTTCTCGCAATCGGGCGCGTCGGCGGCATTGGAGCCACTGGTGATACCCAGTGCCAGGGTGCCGGTGACGATGGCGCCGCCGCTGTCGCCGCCCAGCGTGCAGGCCGAGCTGGCGAAACCACGGATGATCTTCGAGTCGCCCTCGGTGGTGAACAGCTGGGTCTCCACCCGGTCGGCGACCACGAACCCGCAGGTGAAGGTGGAGGACTGTCCGGATTTGCATACCGGGGCGCCGACCACCGGATCGGCGGTGCCGGTGATGGTCAGGGTGGTGCCGTTGGCGCCGCGCACCGACGGTTGATCCATGCCCGCGCCCACCGCGCGCTCGTTCAACTGGATAACCGAGTAGTCCAGCGTGCTGGGGCCACCGAGTTCCGACCGTACGAAGGTGCCCAGCTGCGGGCTCGCCGGAATATTACGGATATTCGGACTGTATACCGCGGCCTGTCCATCGCCTTTCCCGATATTCGGATTGCAATGTCCGGCACTGATATTCAGCGCATTACCGGCGGAATCGACACTGTTGAAGCCGAACGAGCAGACATCGACGCTCTTCAGCTCCGCGTCGTCGAGCGCGCCGGGGGCGCTGATATAGGTGTCACCGCCCATGGGGTGGTGTTCCACCGGGCCGCCGCCGTCCGGGGAGAGGACCACCTTGATGTTGGCGATGAGGGTCGGCAGGTTGAGCATATGTGCCAGTGGCGTATTCGCGACATTGACGACCAGTTGACTGTTGAGGAAGTCGATGGCGATGGAATTGATCAGCTGCGAAATATCCCGGGGCTGCGCGGCGACCCATTGGTTCATCTGCGTGAGCGAGGTTTCCAGCGCGGCCGCCGAGACCGGGGCCAGGCGAGTGGAATATCCGTCGTCACTGGCCACCTTGGCGGCGTCCGGCGAGGTCACGGCGACGGTGGGCTTACCCTCCGGGGTCATCCACGCGCCGGCGAACACCTCCGGGCGCTCGGCGCGGAATTCGGCCGCGTAGGTCTGCAGCTGCTGGGCGCGCGCGGCACGGTCCAGATATTCGGTCGGGGTCATATTGAGATCGCGGGACAGCGCTTGGACCAGTTCGGCCGGCAGGTCCTCGGCTGTGAGTTGTTCCGGTTCGGGGGCGGCGATCGCCGCGGTCGCGCCGAACAGGGGAGCCAGGAGAACGGTCGAGCCGATAACGGCAGCCTTGACCGCGGCGCGACGCGCCACCGACTTGCGCATGAAGTCCCTTCGTCGGCACTGTGTGCCAGATAATCCGTGGCCACGAGATCGAATCCATTGGCGCACAAGTTTGCTCGAGCTTCGACCGAGTTGCCGGGGTGGCCGGAATAACACCGGTCAGCGGATCACTCTAAGGCACAAATCGCTATCTGGCCTCTTCTTGACGACCTTCCTTGGATCCGGTGTCGGGAAGGTCCATTTCGGGGTCCTCGGTGCGGAACGGAACGGGGAAGGGGAAGATCCTCGGCCGGGTCCGCGTGGTCGTGGTCTCGGTCTCGGTGGTCGGCTCGGTGAGGGTCGGGCCGCTGGGCTCCGGGGTGGTCGGGAAGGGGGCCGTGGTGGGCGCCGGGGTCGTTTCGGTGACGGTGACCGGAGGAGGGACGGGGAGCGGTTCCTCGGTGTAGGTGGGTTCCGGCTCGTAGGTCGGCTCGGGTGTGTAGGACGGGATCTCAGGGGCCGGGGCGACCGGCTGCGGCTGTATCGGTGGGGGAGGCGGCGGCGCCTCGGTCACCGAGGTGGTGGGTTCACCCGGCTCCGCCGCGCCGGGTCGCAGGATCGCGGTGACGCCGAGGGCGCCGATCAACAGGCCGCCGAACGCCGCGGCCGCCACCAGCGCGGCGGTACGCCGGGGGCCGCGATTCCCGACGGTGGCCGCCGCTTCGGCCGCGGGCTTCGCCGGGGCGGCGGTGGAAACCGCGGCCGCGGTACCGGTCGCGGGCCGGGGGCCGGTGGCGGGCCCCGATCCGGTGGCCGGGCGCGATCCGGTGGCGGGCGCCAGTCCGGCGGCTATGGCCGCCAGACTCGGGCCGCCGTAGGTGGCTTCGGGATCGAGGGCGGGAACCAGCGCGGAGTACGCCTTGGCCGGGGTGTGGCCGTCGCCCAGTTTCGGCATGACGATGGTGTCCAGGGCGGAATTCTGGGCGGTGGAGGGATCGGGCGGAGTGGCGCCGGCCGGGGTCTCCAGGACGACCGCGAGCGCCGCCCGGCCCGCGCTCTCGGCGAAGTACCGGCCCGTATCCGCGGGGGTGAGATGAGCGGGCCCGGCCGGTAGTTCGTCCTCGCCGACCAGAGCCACCGACTTCAGACCCAGATAGTCGAGTGCGCCGCGCAGGGCCAGCACCTGTCCGGCGTCCCATCCGGCGGGGTGGGCGGCATAGAACTCGGCCGGGCCGTTGAGGTGTTCGGCAGTGAGGTTGATCAGGCAGAACAGGGCGGTGGCGAGCAGGTCTTCGCCGCGGTACGCCTCGCCGTCGTCCACGACGACGCCCGCTGGATCCCCCACGGCCGCCACGAAACCGGTGATCGTATGGCTGTGCCCGGGCGGGGCGGCGACGCCGCCGAGGGCCGCGTCCCCGTCCTCGGACATGTACAGCACCGGCTCACGAAGGATGAAGTGCGGATCTCCGTCGTCGTCGACGACCGCCGCGGTGCACGCGTACTCGGCGATGTGCAGGCCCACCCCAGTGGCCATTCTCGGATCCTCGCTTCGACTTCCTCATCCAGAAACCACGGTACGGATTCACCCGCACGTCGCCGTACCGCGACGCCGCGGTCATCATGGGCGGAGCTTCGACAATAGCGCCGACGAGCGGGTCGTGGGGATCGGGGCGCGGGCCGTGAGGGGGTGCCGGCGCGATACAGCTGGGTCACGATGTCGCGCCGCCCCGGCACGGGGTGCCGGGGCGGGGAAGAATGGGGCCGGCGCCGGTGAGATGCGGGGGCGGGAATACATCGCCGGCGCCGGGGGTTGAGCTGATCGACAATGTTGAGTGACACCGGCTCAAGTTTGACTTGACGGCCTCTCGGAAGCGGGGCAGGATTGAGCCGACCACGCTCAGTATTGCTGGGACCGTGCTCTATGTTCTGCCTGGGGCTGGTCCACGCGGTGGGTCCCCCGGACCCACGGCGCAATGGGCACAGTGCCCGGACAGACACAAGCAGTCGAAAATGAGGAGGAAACAAATGGCTCGTGCGGTCGGAATCGACCTCGGGACCACGAACTCGGTCGTCGCCGTTCTCGAAGGTGGTGAGCCGGTCGTCGTCGCCAACTCCGAGGGTTCGCGCACTACGCCCTCTGTCGTCGCGTTCGCGAAGAACGGTGAAGTACTGGTCGGTCAGCCGGCCAAGAACCAGGCCGTGACCAACGTCGACCGCACGATCCGCTCGGTGAAACGGCATATCGGCACCGACTGGACCGTGGAGATCGACAGCAAGAAGTACACCTCGCAGGAGATCAGCGCGCGCACGCTGATGAAGCTGAAGCGCGACGCCGAGTCCTATCTGGGTGAGGAGATCACCGACGCGGTGATCACCGTGCCCGCCTACTTCGAGGACGCACAGCGCCAGGCCACCAAGGAAGCCGGCCAGATCGCCGGCCTCAATGTGCTGCGCATCGTCAACGAACCCACCGCCGCCGCCCTGGCCTACGGCCTGGACAAGGGCGACAAGGAACAGACCATCCTGGTCTTCGACCTCGGTGGCGGTACCTTCGACGTCTCGCTGCTGGAGATCGGTGAAGGTGTCGTCGAGGTCCGTGCCACCTCCGGTGACAACCACCTCGGTGGCGACGACTGGGACGAGCGGGTCGTGAAGTGGCTGGTCGACAAGTTCAAGTCCAGCTCGGGCATCGACCTGACCAAGGACAAGATGGCCATGCAGCGGCTGCGTGAGGCCGCCGAGAAGGCCAAGATCGAGCTGAGCTCCTCGCAGAGCACCTCGATCAACCTGCCCTACATCACCGTCGACGCGGACAAGAACCCGCTGTTCCTCGACGAGCAGCTGACCCGCGCCGAGTTCCAGAAGATCACCTCGGACCTGCTCGACCGCACCCGGGCGCCGTTCCAGTCCGTGGTCAAGGACGCCGGGATCAAGGTCTCCGATATCGACCATGTCGTGCTCGTCGGTGGCTCCACCCGCATGCCCGCGGTCTCCGAACTGGTCAAGGAACTGACCGGCGGCAAGGAGCCCAACAAGGGCGTGAACCCGGACGAGGTCGTCGCCGTCGGCGCCGCCCTGCAGGCCGGCGTGCTCAAGGGCGAGGTCAAGGACGTCCTGCTGCTCGATGTGACCCCGCTGTCGCTGGGTATCGAGACCAAGGGCGGCGTGATGACCAACCTTATCGAGCGCAACACCACCATCCCGACCAAGCGTTCGGAAACCTTCACCACGGCCAACGACAACCAGCCGTCGGTGCAGATCCAGGTGTTCCAGGGTGAGCGCGAGATCGCCGCGCACAACAAGCTGCTCGGCTCCTTCGAGCTGACCGGTATCCCGCCGGCTCCGCGCGGGGTGCCGCAGATCGAGGTCACCTTCGATATCGATGCCAACGGCATCGTGCACGTGACCGCGAAGGACAAGGGCACCGGCAAAGAGAACACGATCAAGATCCAGGACGGTTCCGGTCTGTCCAAGGAAGAGATCGACCGGATGGTCAAGGACGCCGAGGCGCACGCCGCCGAGGACAAGGCGCGCCGGGAGGAAGCGGAGACCCGCAACCAGGCCGAATCGCTGGTACACCAGACCGAGAAGTTCATCAAGGACAACGAGGACAAGGTTCCGGCGGATGTGAAGTCCAAGGTCGAGGCGGCGATCGCCGAGGCGAAGACTGCGCTCGAGGGCACCGACACCGCCGCGGTGAAGGCCGCGGTGGAGAAGCTGGCCACCGAATCGCAGGCACTCGGTCAGGCGATCTACGAGGCCCAGGCCTCCGAGAGCGCGGCCTCCGGTAACGGCGCCGCGGGCGCGGACGCCGGCGACGACCAGGTGGTCGACGCCGAGGTCGTGGACGAGCCGGTCGACACGGAGAAGAAGTGACGAATTCGGGAAACACAGGAAATTCCGAGGAGCCGGTCAGCTTCGTCGACAAGCGCAAGATCGATCCGGAGACCGGTGAGGTCCGCGAACAGGCCGGGGCGGCCAACGGCGCCGCCCCGGCCGGGGCCGAGGAGGGCGTAGCCCCCCAGGCGCCTCAGGCCGGCCTCGAAGGTGACGGTGTCGACGCGGCGCCCGCCGGGGCACCGGCATCGGACGAACTCGCCGAGCGCACCGCCGATCTGCAGCGGCTGACGGCCGAGTACACCAACTACCGGCGCCGGGTCGAACGCGATCGTAAGACCGCGATCGATTCCGCCAAGGCCGCCGTGGTCACCGAACTGCTCGGTGTCCTCGACGACCTGGACCGTGCCAAGGCGCACGGTGATCTGGAATCCGGACCGCTGCGCTCGGTGGCCGACAAGCTGATCGAGGCTCTGCGCAAACAGGGGCTCGAGGAGTTCGGTTCCGAGGGCGAGCCGTTCGACCCGAACCTGCACGAGGCGGTCCAGCACGAGGGCTCCGGCCACGATCCGGTGATCGGCGTAGTGATGCGCAAGGGGTATCGCTTCGGTGAGCGGGTGCTGCGGCACGCGCTGGTCGGCGTCACCGACGGTGTCGGCGATCTCGGAGCGGGCCAGGGTGCCGCGAACACCGCGGAACCCGCTCGGGCGGAGGCATCGGATGCTGATGCCGGCTCGGACAAGTAACGACTCCGCGGCGAAAGCCACGGACCGGGCGGCGCGGCGTGCGCACGGAGCGATCCGCGCGCGCCGCGCCCCCGTGACGCCGCGCCCGACGGGCCCGGAGGCGGTAGGAAAGTACGACCACGCAGGGCCCCGCGCGGGCCGCGGAACCGTATCGAGAGGAGGAGATGCCCGGTGAGCCAGCGGGAGTGGATCGAGAAGGACTTCTACAAGGAGCTGGGTGTCTCCGCCGGCGCCTCCACCGAAGAGATCAAGAAGGCCTACCGCAAACTGGCCCGTGATCTGCATCCGGACGCCAACCCAGGCGATGCCTTGGCCGAGGAACGGTTCAAGGCGGTCAGCGAGGCGCACACGGTCCTGTCGGATCCCGCCAAACGCGCGGAATACGACGAGACCCGCCGGCTGTTCTCCGGCGGCGGGTACGGGCGGGGCGGCGGTTTCACCCCGGGTGCCGGTGGCGGGTTCTCCCAGAGTTTCGATCTGGGCGATATCTTCGGCCAGGCCGGCGGTGGCGCCGACGGCGGGCTCGGTGACCTGTTCGGCGGCCTGTTCAACCGGGGCGGCGGTGCCACGCGCACCGGCGGCCGGCCCCGCCGGGGCGCCGATGTGGAGGCCGAGACGACCCTCGGGTTCCGCGAGGCGGCCAAGGGCGTAACGGTGCCGCTGCACCTGACGAGCCCGTCACCCTGCACCACCTGCCACGGCAGCGGGGCCAAACCGGGCACCAGCCCGCGGGTGTGCCCGATCTGTAACGGCAGCGGTGTGGTGAGCCGCAATCAGGGCGCGTTCGGATTCAGCGAACCGTGCGACGAGTGCCGCGGCACCGGGTCCATCATCGACGATCCGTGCGTGGACTGCCACGGCAGCGGTATCCAGAACCGCACCCGGACCATCAATGTCCGCATCCCCCCGGGGATCGCGGACGGGCAACGGATCCGGCTCGCCGGACAGGGCGAGGCCGGCCTGCGGGGCGCGCCTTCGGGCGACCTGTTCGTCACGGTGCACGTCGGCCAGGACAAGGTTTTCGGCCGGGCCGGCGACGACCTGACCCTGGCACTGCCGGTCAGTTACAGTGAATTGGTGCTCGGTACGACCGTATCGGTGCCCACTCTGGAGGGCCGGGTCGGCGTGAAAGTGCCGCCGGGTACCGCGGACGGACGCATCCTGCGGGTGCGCGGCCGCGGAGTACCCAAACGTGGTGGCGGAGCCGGTGATCTGCTGGTCACCGTGAAGGTCGCCGTGCCGCCGAAGCTGGACGACGATGCCGTTGCCGCGCTGCGTGCGCTGCAGGAGGCGGAGAAGGCCAGCGGCTTCGATCCGAGAGCGGGATGGGCAGGTGCGTGATGGAGCCGAAACGAGGACCCGAGGCACAATCGGCCCGCCCGGCGGCCCGGGCGATGGGCCCGGAGGCGGCAGCGCAGCGTCACCACGTAGGGCCCCGGGAGGGGCGCCAGTCGAGCACTGAATATTTCGTGATCTCGGTGGCCGCCCAGCTGGCCGGTATGCATGCGCAGACCCTGCGCACCTACGACCGGCTGGGGCTGGTGACCCCGCAGCGCACGTCGGGTGGCGGCCGCCGCTATACGGAACGGGATGTGGAGCTGCTGCGCGAGGTGCAGCGGCTTTCCCAGGACGAGGGCGTCAATCTCGCCGGTATCAAACGGATCATCGAACTCACCAATCAGGTGACCGAGCTCCAGCAGCGGGTGGTCGAGCTGACCGCGGCACTGGAACGGGAGCGGGCGCGGCCGGATTATCGGCCGGAACTGATTCCGCCGCAGCGCAATACCGCCCTGGTGGTGTGGCAGCCGCGGAACCGGCGGCAGCGTTGACGGCGGCGCCTCCGACGCCGGCCGGCGCCGGGTCAGGCTCCTTCGAACTGGATTCGTTCGGCCGGGGTTCCTGCGTCGAGTAGCCGTTCCACGGTGGACCTGGTCATCGCGGGCGAACCGCAGACCAGCACCTGGTGCCGGTCGAACGAACCGTAGGAGCCGACCACGTCGGCGAGGGTGCCCTGCAGCAGGTCGTCCTCGTCGAAACCTATATCCACCCGGTGACTTTCGTGCCACCTGTCGGGCCAGGACGGATCCTCGAGCCGCTCCACCACCGGCACCACGGTGAGCCAGGGCAGATCGGCGGCGAGCAGGACGAGCATATCGGCGGCGTACAGGTCGCGCGGGGCGGAACCGCCGAAGAACAGATAGGTGGTGGGCGGGTCCTGATGCCGGGCCAGTTCCAGGATCTGGGCGCGCAGCGGGGCCAGGCCGGTGCCGCCGGCGATCATCACCACCTCGTCGCCGTCGGGGTCGACGGTGAAGAGCCCCTCGGGGGCGGACAGTTTCCACCGGTCCCCGACCGCGGTGTCGGCGACGATGCCGCCGCTGCACCAGCCGCCCGCCACGGTTTTCACATGGAATTCGAGCTTGCCGTCCAGCGACGGCGGCAACGCGGGGGAGAACCGGCGGCGCATGCCCGGGAACTGCGGCACCTCGACCTGCACCGACTGCCCCGCGTGGAACGGTACGTATTCGCCGATCAAGCGGACAACCGCCGTATCGTGGCGCAGGCGGTGATGTTCGACGACATCGGCCAGCCAGTACGACCGCTGGGACGAATGGGCGGGGGACGCGCTCGGGTCGTTCGTCATACCTCACTCCGCTGACAGGCCGGGCCGGGCGGGATACCGCCCGGTGCTCGATGTGCCGATACCGATCAGACCGGATCGGCACTGATGATCTCCTCCGGGGTGCCGACCGCGAGCAGCGCGCGCCGGGTGTCGGCGATCATCTTCGCCGAACCGGCGATCTGGATCTGCCGATCCTCCCATGCGCCGAAACTGGCCACCACGGCGCCGAGGTTGCCGACCAGGCGCCGGTGCATGCCGTAGGGCGCGTCCTCGGTGGGATGCGGGTACCACCACGGGTTCGTCTTGTGCTCGCAGACCGGGACGATGGTGAGCCACGGGTTGCTCTGCGAGAGCTGCCACATGTTCTCCACGTCGTACAGGTCGCACGGGTAGACCCCGCCGATGAAGAAGTGCACACGGGGGTTGATACCGCGCCGGCCCATCTCGATCAGCTGGGCGCGCAGCGGCGCGACACCGGTGCCCGATCCGATCATCAGGACATCGCGTCCGCTCTCCTGGTCGACCTGCAGGCCGCCGAGCGGTCCGCCGATGAGCCAGCGGTCGCCGACCTTGGTCTCGTTGACGATGGAGGGGCTCACCCAGCCGCCGCGGACCTTGCGGACGTGGAATTCGATCTCGCCGTAGGGGTTCGACGGGATGGCGGGTGAGAAGTAGCGCCACATCCGTGGCCGTTGCGGGACGGAGACCGGGACGTACTGCCCGGCCAGGTAGGGGATCGGGTCGTCGGACTGCAACCGGACGATGGCGAGATCCTCGAGGACGTGCCGGTGCCCGACGACGGTGGCCTCCCAATAGGGCGGCGAATCGTCGGAGTTGGCCCCGATGGCCATGGCGGCGGAGATGAGCAGGCAGACATCGCGCCAGCCCTCGGCGAGCTCTCTGGTCCAGTACGGGCCGTTATAGGTCTGGAAAGCGGCGTACAGAGCGGGACCGGCCAAATCGTAGTGCTCGGCTTCGACCCCGTATTTGCGGTGATCGCGTGCCAGTTGCTCGAGGAACTTCTGGGCGCGATCCCAGTCCTCGAGATGGTCGAGCATGTACTGGACCGCGGTGACGACCCGCTTCGCCTGCATATCCATGGCGGGCGGGAACAGCTCCCGCAGTCGCGGGTTCGCCGCGAACAGGTGACCGTAAAACGCGCTGACCAACCGCTCGGGACCACTCGGCGCATCGACCACCGACTGGAAATTGGCGCGGACCAGCGCTGCCGAACGCGCATCCACGGCGTGGAGCTTCCTTTCCCTGGATTCCGACCCGGAGGGACATAGCCGTTACCGGCGGTCCTTCACCCGACCAGTATCCCCGAAAAAAGAGATGATGGTGGGTGTGAAATACGGTTACCGGGTTTGGCTGATCTTGTTCGCGGGTAACGACGCGTCGTTATGAGCCGTGACCCAGCACTTTTCTGGCAACCGGTGGCCGGCAGTAGGCACGGAAAAAATCAAAGTTGAGCGGAACAGACTCAACCTTTCGAACGTTGAATCGGGCAGGACGGCACGAGACACCGGAATCGGTGCGGATGCCGGATGAGATATCGACTAGCAGGAAGGTGCTTCGTGGACTCGTTCAATCCCACCACCAAGACCCAGGCCGCGTTGACCGCCGCATTGCAGGCGGCCTCGTCCGCCGGTAACCCGGAGATCCGGCCGGCTCATCTGCTGGTGGCACTGCTGGACCAAACCGACGGTATCGCCGCGCCCCTGCTGAAAGCGGTGGGCACCGACCCCGCGACAGTGCGGCGCGAGGCCCAGGACATCGTCGACCGGCTCCCGCGCGCCACCGGCGCCACCACGACCCCGCAGCTGGGCCGCGAGGCGCTGGCCGCGATCACCGCGGCCCAGCACCTGGCCACCGAACTCGGCGACGAGTACGTCTCCACCGAACACGTGATGGTCGGTCTGGCCTCCGGCGACTCCGATGTGACCATGCTGCTGGACAAGTACGGCGCCGACGCCGCCGCACTGCGTGAGGCGTTCACCGCCGTGCGCGGTAACACCCGCGTGAGCAGCCCGGATCCGGAAGGCAGCTACCAGGCGCTGGAGAAGTACTCCACCGACCTCACCGACGCCGCGCGTGCCGGAAAACTCGACCCGGTGATCGGTCGCGATACCGAGATCCGCCGGGTGGTGCAGGTGCTGTCCCGGCGCACCAAGAACAACCCGGTGCTCATCGGCGAGCCGGGCGTCGGCAAAACCGCGATCGTGGAGGGCCTGGCCCAGCGCATCGTCGCCGGCGACGTCCCGGAATCGCTACGCGGTAAGACCGTCATCTCGCTCGATCTGGGCGCGATGGTCGCGGGCGCGAAGTACCGCGGCGAATTCGAGGAACGGCTCAAGGCCGTCCTCGAGGAGATCAAATCCAGTGCCGGGCAGATCATCACCTTCATCGACGAACTGCACACCATCGTCGGCGCCGGCGCGACCGGCGAATCGGCGATGGACGCCGGAAACATGATCAAGCCGATGCTGGCCCGCGGCGAACTGCGGCTCGTCGGCGCGACCACACTCGACGAGTACCGGCAGCATATCGAGAAGGACGCCGCGCTCGAGCGACGCTTCCAGCAGGTGATGGTCGGCGAACCCTCGGTGGAGGACACTGTCGGCATCCTGCGCGGCATCAAGGAACGCTACGAGGTGCACCACGGTGTGCGGATCACCGACTCCGCCCTGGTGTCGGCGGCCGCGCTGTCGGACCGCTACATCACCTCCCGGTTCCTGCCCGACAAAGCGATCGACCTGGTGGACGAGGCGGCGTCGCGGTTGCGGATGGAGATCGATTCCCGGCCGGTGGAGATCGACGAGGTCGAACGCGCGGTCAGGCGGCTCGAAATCGAAGAGGTGGCGCTGACGAAGGAGACCGACGAGGCGTCCAAGCAGCGGCTGGAGCGGCTGCGCGCCGAACTCGCCGACGATCGTGAGAAACTCAACCAGCTCACCACCCGCTGGCAGAACGAGAAAACCGCGATCGACCAGATTCGGGTGCTCAAAGAGCAGCTCGAGAACCTGCGCGGCGAATCCGAGCGCGCCGAACGCGACGGTGACCTGGGCAAGGCCGCCGAACTGCGGTACGGCCGGATCCCGACCTTGGAGAAGGAACTCGCCGAGGCCGAGAAGACCTCCGGTGCGGCCGCCGACGGCGAAGTCATGCTCAAAGAAGAGGTCGGGCCGGACGATATCGCCGAGGTGATCTCGGCGTGGACCGGTATTCCGGTGGGCCGGCTGCTGGAGGGGGAGACCGAGAAGCTGCTGCGGATGGAATCCGAACTGGGCCGTCGCGTGGTCGGGCAGCACGACGCCGTGCGCGCGGTCTCCGACGCGGTGCGGCGGGCGCGGGCCGGAGTCGCCGACCCCAACCGGCCGACCGGCTCGTTCCTGTTCGTCGGTCCCACCGGTGTCGGTAAAACCGAGCTGGCCAAGGCGCTCGCGGACTTCCTGTTCGACGACGAACGCGCGATGGTCCGCATCGATATGAGCGAATACAGCGAGAAGCACGCGGTCGCCCGCCTGGTCGGCGCGCCGCCCGGATATGTCGGCTACGACCAGGGCGGTCAGCTCACCGAGGCGGTACGGCGGCGGCCGTACACGGTGGTGCTGTTCGACGAGATCGAGAAGGCGCATCCGGATGTCTTCGACATCCTGCTCGCCGTACTCGACGAGGGCCGGCTCACCGACGGGCAGGGCCGGACGGTGGATTTCCGCAACACCATCCTGATCCTGACCTCCAACCTCGGCGCCGGAGCCGACGCGGAGTTCGTCATGAATGCGGTGCGGGCCGCCTTCAAACCGGAATTCCTGAACCGGCTCGACGATGTGGTCATGTTCCAGGCCCTCGACGAGGACCAGCTCGCCCATGTGGTGGATATCCAGCTCGATCAGTTGCAGCGGCGACTCGCGCAGCGGCGGCTCACCCTCGAGGTGAGCGATTCGGCCCGGTTCTGGCTGGCGGTGCGCGGATACGACCCGGTCTACGGCGCCCGCCCGCTGCGGCGCCTCATCCAGCAGTCCATCGGCGACACATTGGCCAAGGAACTGCTGGCCGGGAAGGTTACCGACGGCGATACGGTCGATGTGGGCGTCACCCCGGACGGCGACGGGCTCGTCGTCGGACGGCGCGATCGCGACCCCGCCTCGGTCACCACGGGCCCGTAGCCCCCACCGCGTATGCGTCGCCGACCCTGGCGTCGGCGACGCATACCGCCATCGGTCCCGGACGGCCGCGCTCGCCCGGGACCGGTTCGGCGGAGTTCAGGGCGGCTGGTGTCGTGGGTGTGGAACCGCGGTATCCACCCCTGCGGGGCGATCGGCGGACTTCGGAGGGGGGCGTGTTGATGGCGCCTGTACGCACAGCAGCATGATCTGTGAGTGCCATAGCCGGTAGGGGCCGAGTCGGCCGGGTTGACAAGTGTGCACGGTTTGGAGAAGCTGATCTTCGGAAAAGAGGGGTCGGCTTCGCGTATAAAAATGGGGGGTGCGCCAGCGATTTCGAGCAGGTAATGATCATCGTCGTTTCGAAAAGGCAAGCGCGCAAGAGTAGGAATCGGCAGTATGTCACCACCAGGATATACCGGTGGATTTTTCAATCATTATGATGACCCAGACGAATTCTGGGACGAAGAACCGCTGACCGCAACGCAATCCGGTTCCGCAAATCCTCATCCCACGCAGATTCCGCATCCGACTCCGCGGCATCCACAGAGTCCTACGTCCGGCCCGGAACCAGTTCCTGCGGCCCCTACCTACCCGCGGGCGCACTCGGGTTCGACCGCTGCGGCGAACTCACCGGCCGCGCCCGGTTCCTCGTTCGCGACTATTGAAGTCGATCGGGGACTTCTACCGATACAGTTGCGACTAAGCCGGCAATGGCACCGTTACGTGAACGCCGGCGAAGCCGGCGACGAGTTGATGCGCGCCTATAAAAGGTCGATCGAAAGCTGTCTGGGAAAACTTTTGACCGGTGAATTCAAGCATGCATGCTCGTTTCCTGATCGGCGGACGGTCCTGATGCTTCTGCTCGATACCGCGAGCTGGGCGGAATACCGTGAAGTCCAGAAGCGCATACGCACGCGGGGTAGCTTCGATGTTCATGGACGAGCGGTAATCGATGGCAAAGCTGGAATGTCGTTATCGGCGGACTGCTTTCAAATAAAATCAATATATGTATGGCCGGAATGGGCGCGGAACGCCAACCCGCTGGACCTGGTCGATGAACTTCTGTCGCTCGCGGATAGAGTCCGCGAACTCCGTCCGGCCTTCCCGGTTCGTGGAGATTACTCGAGGTATTCAGATGAGGATCTCGAGTTTCATCATTCTCGCCATCGCAAGTATCTAATAGAGAGTACAGGGGGTTAATATGGCCACACCGTCACAGCAGGCTATCACCGTGGCGCTAGGCGCCGTCCGGGGGGCAGCGACCAGTTGGGACGAGGCGGCTGCTGCCTTGGAAGAAGCGCGACTTGCTACCGAAAAGACTAAATTCGAACAACTCGAGGCGGGCGTATTCATTCTGGCGTACGAAAAATATAAGGGTGTTCCCGACTTTTTCGCCGATAGAATGAAGGAGGGTATCGCGGTATTCAATGAGGTCGCTGCGACACTTCGCCAGGTGGCCGACACATATGAAGCCGAGGACGCGCAGAACGCGCATGCACTCAACAATCTCTACTAGAGGGGGCGCAGCATGGCTGAGGATACGGATCCGCAGACCAGAACAGACCTGAACACCCATATCGAATCTATTAAAACCCAGGCGGAGGATCTCAAGGGTCAGCCGGACAGGGCCAACGACGCGTTCGGGACCATTGTATTTGGCGTACGTGCCGCTGGCTGGGGCTTTTTTGGTCTCGTTGGCGGAGGTACTGCCGAAGCCGTCGTCGACCGACTCTGGGACGAGCGGGACCAGGTGCTGAAATATGTAGCGGAGGCTGACGCCAAGCTGACCGAGCTTATAAACGGTATTATGGTCCCCGTAACCTTCATCGATTACGCGAATGCATGGAGGGATGTTGCAAGCGCGGTGACCAATGCTGGGACGCAGATCGATGAAACCAAACTCAATGCTCATTGGTCCGGTATCGCTGCCGAGGCATACGAAAATTCTCGTATACGGCAAGCGAAACCGTGTGGGCAGCTGGCAATTCCGGCGTCATGTGAAGAGATAGCACTCTCTCTGGAGGCGGTTGCTGTAAAAACATTAGCGCTTTATCAATCTATAGCTGACGCGATTCTTTCGTTGATCTCCAGCATAGGCGAAATAGTTGCAATCGCTGCCACAGGGCCAATCGCAGCGGCTCAAACCGGAGACCTTGTTGCGGCCATTGCCGACGCATACGCCGCAATTCTCCAGGCAGTCGGAGAAATAGCGTCTACTGCACAGGAAACTATTATTGGCGGCAATAAGGTCGCGCAGGCCAGCTCGGATATCGACGGTCTACCCGACAACAAGTGGCCGCCGATGGCTGTCGATGGCAACTCCAAGTTCGATGACGCAACCGTCTTGGACGGCACGAACAAGTGGTCAGTCAATACAGATAGGGTCACACAATGAGCGGTCCTGCCGGGCGCATATCTACCGCGGCAGCGGCGATCGTATCAATCACGCTCATTTCTTCGTGCGGATTGGTCGGCGGCAAAGAGGCTAGGGTAACCGAATCCAGCCACGAAATTCGCGACCAATGTGACAGGACGCTCAACTTCTTCGAAAACATTCTCGGGATCACAGATACGGCTATCGCATACGGATCCATCAACCCTCAAGAAAAAATAGACCGGGGAGCGATGTGCACGGTGACAAAGTCGTCTGTGGGAGTGGGTGGAACGAGGCTTTCCGCAATGCTATCGCCCGATTCGGAACCCGCGCCGGTCAGGGGCGACCCGAGCTATATTGCGCAAACCGGGTACGACAATAAGGTGTGGCTGAACCAGTCCCCTGGTTCGGTTCGGATTTATACAACAGTGGACGGCTGGGAGGGATCGCTGGACTTCCATGTGGATCAGATCAATCAAGTCAGTATAACCTCCGGGGAGCAGCCGAACTTCGAGGTTTCCGACCATGAAGTTCGTGCGGCAGCGAAGTTCCTGATCGAATTGACGAGGGAATTGACGTAATAAAGCGAATTCCTCCTTCCATACGAACGCTGTTTCGGGCCCCGGCAGGCGATGGTTTGCCAGGTTCTCCGCGGAGGTCCCGATCGGTCGGACCCTGTGTGGTCAACACAGTGAGGTCGCTCGATCGAATGAGTACCGGCAGCGCCGAGATCATGACAGCCCAACGGCGACCCGGCCGGGATGGGGCACGGGTTCCCTACGAGTTGTTCGCTGCCGCGTTGGCCTTCGATAGGTTGCTGCATATCGCTGTGGGCGTGGGGTCGGCGTCTACCTGCGACAACCCTCCGACCTCCTGGCGTCCCCGGTCGTTGCCGGTGTGGTGGCCGGGATTGCCGGGTCGTTCGTGGACCGAACACTGTTGCACCGGGTTTTCCGGACAACGGTGGGCAAGGCGGTTTTCGGCAACTACGCCAGAAGGACGGTAGTTACCCGTGTCCGGGGGCGGTTGGTCGAGCATCGGATCCCTGGTGTCCTGGCCACCATCGTGGTGGTTCGCTCCGGCCGATGTTGGGGGGCGGATTGTCCGCATGTTGGCGCGCATGGTGGGAGCGGAGGCGGGGGTACGCCGAGGTCGGTTTCGGTGGGTGGTGGGGGCGGATTGTCCGCATGTTGACGCGCATGGCCGGAGCGAAGGCGGAGGTACGCCGAGGTCGGTTTCGGTGGGTGGTGGGGGCGGATTGTCCGCATGTTGACGCGCATGGCCGGAGCGG
>NZ_JBKOOL010000040.1:0-18666 GCF_046764065.1 Nocardia sp. NPDC002869 | reverse complement strand
GAGGCGGAGGTACGCCGAGGTCGGCTTCGGTGGGTGGTGGGGGCGGATTGTCCGCATGTTGACGCGCATGGCCGGAGCGGAGGCGGAGGTACGCCGAGGTCGGCTTCGGTGGGTGGTGGGGGCGGATTGTCCGCATGTTGACGCGCATGGCCGGAGCGGAGGCGGAGGTACGCCTAGTCTGGTTGCCATGACCAACCCGAACGATCCCTGGGCGAGGCGGCCGGACGACGATCCGACCCAGCACCTGGGTCAGCCGGGGGAATCGGCCGCCGAGAAGCTGTCCGCGGGTTACGGCCCGGCGGGTTTCGGGGAGTCGACCACGGCCTATCCGGGCAACGATCCTTACGGCGGTTGGGGGGCGGGCCCGAACCCGACCCGGGAGATGCCGCTTTATCCGGGCGAGCCCTACCAGAACCAGTGGGGTGGGTACGGTCCGCCGGGTCAGCTGCCGCCCGAACCGCCGCGGCCGCCGAGGAAGACCGGGATGTGGGTCGGTATCGCGCTCGCGGTCATCGTGCTGATAGGGCTCGCCGGTATCGCCGCCGGGATGCTCTTCGGCGGTGATTCCGGCACCACCGCGAGTGACACCACGACCAGCAGTCGTCCGACGAGTCGTGGATTACCGGCGGATCCGGGCGATTCGGGTCCCGCGCTGCCCAGCCTGCCCGGCCTGCCGGATATGCCGGATACCGGCGATCCCGAAGCCGGCGGCACCACCATGGGCACCATCAGCGCCAATTCCGGCGGTACGCTCACGATCAGTACACTCACCGGAGCCGAGGTCACGGTGCACACCAGCCCGTCCACTCAGGTGATCTCGCTGGCCGGGGCCACCGTGGACGCGCTGCCGGCCGGCGACCTGGTGATCGTGCAGGGTCAGAAGAGTCCGGACGGATCCATTCAGGCCGATGTCATCATCAGCACCGCCCTCGAAGGGGGCGGGCGATGAGAAAACCGCGGCGCGCAGTGTGGGTGCCCGGCATTACGCCGGGCGGGTCGATAGGCTAGGCGACGATGACGGCAATGTGGTTCGGGCTGGCGGCAATCACCCTCGCGGGTGCGATAGTGCTGCTCTACTTCGACCGGCGCCAGCGGCAGCGGACCGGTCACGCGCGCCAGGTGTGGGCGAAAGCCCAGGGATACACCTATGTGTCGGTGGAACCGGCGCTCGCTTCGACGTGGCGGCGCGGTGCGCTGGCCAAGCTCGGGTACCTGACCGCGGTGGACGTGGTGACCGGTATCCGCAAGGGCGAGAAATTCGTGCTGCTGGATCTGGAGGATTCCGCGACCCTGGTCGCGGTCCGCCGGCAGATCGGTTCGGATATCGATGTCGATATGCGGCTGAAGACGATGAATCCGCCCAAGGACGCCGATCTCGAACTGCTCGGCGCCATCGGTGACCGCGTCGTTTTCGCGACCAATCCCGAGATCGCGCGGCATGCGGTCGATCAGCGGATGGTCGCGTTCATCGAATCGCTGGCCGATACCGTGCAGATGCTGTGGAGCGAGGGCAACTGGACTCTCGGCATGCTCCCGGTCGGCGCCGCGGCCAAGGACTGGGAGACCGGTATCGACGCGGTCCTGCGGCTGTCGGGCCTGCTGCACGTGCTGCCGCCGGTCACCGAACCGCGCTCCGAGGATTCCGATCCCGGGGCCTCGCGACCACGCGCCCGGATCCGCTCGGCGGAATACGGCGACCGGGACGAGGACTACGACGATTTCGCCGACGACCGCGAAGACGGTCGCTACGGGCGGCCGGCCCCCAATGTCCGGTACCGCCAGGACGTTCCGGAGGATCTCGACGAACCGGATCGGCGCGACTCCGATTCCGGTGACGCCCCGCCGCGGCGGCCCAGCCTGGCCGTGGTGCCCGACGCCCGTCCGGCGAACCGGCCCGCCCGTGCGGAAGCGGACCGCGACTCCGGCCCGCGGGAGCGCCGGGAGCCGGCTCCCGGCGATGATCAGGAGCCGCCCCGGCCCGGGGGGCCGTTCCATCCGGGATTCCGCCCCTACCAGGGTCCGGCCCCGCAGTAGGTTTCCCGATACGCACTCCGCGCGACCTGCGACAACTCCGCGCGGAGTGTCCCCGTATCCTGCTTCGCAGGGCGCCGCAGCGAGCGCCGGGACATTACTGCCGTGACTCGCCTACGTGGGCGGAAGGACACCGATGATCGACCAGGCAACGACCGACCGGGACGTTTTGGCCGGACTGGTGCGCGATTTAGCCGTCGTGCACGGCAAGGTGACGCTGTCCTCGGGTAAGGAGGCCGACTACTACGTCGACCTGCGCCGGGCGACCCTGCACCACCGGGCCGGTCCGCTGATCGGCAAACTGCTGCGCGACCTCGTCGCCGACTGGGACTTCGACGCCGTCGGCGGCCTCACCATGGGCGCCGATCCGGTCGCGCTCGCGGTGATGCACGCCCCGGGCCGGCCGATCGACGCGTTCGTGGTGCGCAAGGCGGCGAAAACCCACGGGATGCAGCGGCAGATCGAGGGCCCCGATGTGGTGGGCAGGCGTGTTCTGGTGGTCGAGGACACGACGACCACCGGTAATTCTCCGCTGACCGCGGTGCGCGCGTTGCGCGACGCGGGCGCGACGGTGGTCGGGGTGGCCACCGTGGTGGACCGGGAGACCGGCGCCGACCGGGTGATCGCCGACGAGGGCCTCGAGTACCGCTCCATCCTGAGCCTCGGGGACCTCGAGCTCGGCTGAACACCGCTGCCGAATCACGGCGGCTGTGCACCGGTCCGTCCCGCTCGGTTAGCCTGAGAATCCGACAGTACTGCAAGTGAAGGGTCGTGGAGTCGTGGTGAGCATTGCCGGCAAGAAGGGGCACGACAACGTAGCAATGCTCGGCATCGGTGCCTACCGGCCGACGCGCGTGGTCAGCAATGACGAGGTGTGCGAGGTCCTGGATTCCACGGATGAATGGATCTTCGAACGCAGCGGTATCCGTAACCGCCGCTGGATCAGCGGCGACGAATCGCTGCGGTCCATCTCGGTGGCCGCGGGCCGGCGTGCGCTGCGTAACAGCGGTGTGGACCCCTCGCAGATCGGCGCGCTCATCCTGGCGACCTCCAGCTGGCCGATGCTCACCCCGCACGGTGCCCCCATCGTCGCCAGTGACCTGGGCATGAACGGTATCGCCGCCTTCGACCTGACTTCCGGGTGCGGCGGCTTCGGGTACGGACTCGGGGTCGCCGGCGATATGATCCGTGCTGGTTCGGCCGAATACGTGCTGCTCATCGGGGCCGAGACCATGACCATCGGCATCGACCCGACCGACCGCGGTACGGCATTCATCTTCGGTGACGGCGCCGGCGCGGTGGTGATCGGCCCGAGCGAGGAGAACGGGATCTCTCCGACGGTCTGGGGCAGCGACGGCGAGAACGCCGAAGCGATCAGACAGGACATCAATTTCGTCGACTACATGCAGCGGGCCCAGGACCTGCAGGGCACCGAGCCCAAGGTGGATCCGGTGGGCCGGATGGCGCTGCGCATGGAGGGGCCGCGGGTGTTCCGCTGGGCCGCTGTCACGTTGCCGCGGGCGTTGTCCACCGCGCTGGATGTGGCGGGGGTGTCCAAGGACGATATCGAGGTCTTCATCCCGCACCAGGCCAACGCCCGGATCAATGAGTTGATGAAGAAGAATCTCGGCCTGGCCGACGATATCCCCATGGCGGGCGATATCGAGAACACAGGTAATACGTCCGCGGCATCCATCCCGCTCGCCATGGAGGAGATGCTGGCCACCGGTAAGGCCAAGGGCGGTCAGCTGGCGCTGCTGCTCGGTTTCGGGGCGGGGCTCAGCTACGCGGGTCAGGTCGTCATCCTGCCGCCGGCGCCCGCCGAGTCGAGTCTCTGATATGCGCCCGTTACGGGCCGGGTTCCTCGCCGCCACCGCGGTGACCGTGGCGGGTGCGCTCACCGGCCGGCACCGCTGGCAGTGGGCGGCCAAACCGCTGATGATGCCGCTGCTCGCGGCCGATATCGCCACCGGCCGCGCCGATATCGCGCCGGCCGACCGGACCTTGCTGCTGAGTTCGCTGGGCGCCGCGACAGTCGGGGACGTACTGCTCATCGACCCCGACGACGATCGCCGGCTCATTGCCGGGGCATCAGCCTTCGCCGTGATGCAGACGGGATATGCCGCGCTGTGGTGGCGCTACGGTGCGCGGCCGTCCCCCGCTGTCGCGGTACCGAGGGTGCTGGCCTGGGCCGGCGCCGCCGCATTGCTGCGCGCGAAGGCGCCGGTACTCGCCGCGCCGCTGAGCGCGTACGGGGCGACGTTGGGCGCCGCGGCCGTACTCGCCTCCGATCCGGCCCTGGCCGCGGACGCGGACAACGTTGCGGGGGTGAACATTCCGAACGCCGACCCACGCAGCCGGCTCGGGGTGGGAGCGCTGCTGTTCACGGTCTCGGACGGCCTCATCGTGCTGCGGCGGCTCTTCGCGCGCGGCGAGCGGGCGCGGCGGGTGCTCGAAGCGGTGATCCTGGCGACCTACGGCGCCGCGCAGTTCCTCCTCGCCGACCCGGCCGCGCACGCGTGCGCACCGCTCGGCGCCGCTGAGCCCGAACGGATTTCCGCTGGTAGCGCCTAGGCTCTGCCCGATACGATCCACGCATGAGCTACCCCCCGCCCGCGTACGGCTATCCGGCGTACGGCTATCCGCCGCCGCCCGACCACCCGCAAGCGACCACCGTGCTGATCCTGGGCATCGTCGGGATGATGTTCTGCCAGGTCTGCGCCCCGTTCGCGTGGATCATGGGCCGCCGGACGCTCAATGAGATCGACGCCTCCGGCGGCACCGTCGGCGGCCGCAGCAATGTGATGGTGGGTTACATCCTGGGCATCATCGGCTCGGTGCTGCTGATTCTGGGAGTGCTCGCGGCCCTCGCCTACATCGTCTTCATGGTCGTGCTGATCAACTCCGCCTGATCGCGTCGCCTTCGGTGCCGCACGGCCGGGGCCTTCGTGACCAGTGCGCGATGGCCGCCGTTCTATGGACGGCCCACTCACCAGGCGGCGGTGAGGTCCGCGTGCTGACGGATCCAGGTGTGCATGGCGATCCCCGCTGCGACTCCCGCGTTGATACTGCGGGTGGAACCGAACTGGGCGATGGACACCGTGAGTACCGCTGCGTCCCGGGCGCTTTCGGTGACGCCCGGCCCTTCCTGTCCGAAGAGCAGCAGGCATCGCCGTGGCAGCCGGACGGTTTCCAGCGGTACCGAACCCGGGACATTGTCCACCGCGACCACGCTCAGGTCCTCGGATCGGGCGAATTCGAGCAGAGCTTCGATATCCGGGTGGTGGGTGATGTGCTGGTAGCGGTCGGTGACCATGGCGCCGCGCCGGTTCCAGCGGCGGCGGCCGACTATGTGCACCGCGCCGGCGGCGAATGCGTTGGCGGTACGCACGACCGTGCCTATGTTCGCGTCGTGTCCGAAGTTCTCGATGGCGATGTGGAACGGGTGGCGGCGGCGGTCGATATCGGCCACGATCGCTTCCCGGGTCCAGTAGCGGTACGCGTCGACGACATTGCGGCGGTCGCCTTCGGTGAGCAGGACCGGGTCGAGCCGGTCGTCATCCGGCGGTGGCCCGTTGTGCTCGGCCGTCCACGGCCCGACCCCGTTCGGGTTCTCCCCCCATTCGGTCGGACCGGGTCCGGGTTCGGGGTCCGGGTCGGGATCGTCGGATTCCTGTCGCGCTGCCGGCTCCGGGTCCGGGGTACGCGCTGTGGCGAGGCCCGGATCGGCCCCTAGCGCTGGGTTGGTCACGGCATGAATCGTAGTGCGGGCGGAACAGGGTCGTCCGGTTCGGTCCGGTCCGATCGAAACCTGTTGCGCGCCCGTGGGTTCTGCCGACGGCTCGTCCGCTCGCCGCGCCGGGGCCCGCGGCGGCGGGCGCGACACGCCCGGACGTAAACCGGGGTTTACGACATGCGGTCTCCCGTTTCGGGCGTTGTTCGGCAGTGATCCACGAGGTCCGGACCGAATCCGGGCGGAGGCGAACGGTTGCGCGTCGAGTCGGTAACAATTGAGCGGCGGAAAAGCCGATTCGCCTGGCAATATGGGTTTCATGACCCCGCCCAGCGACGATCTCGACGTTCCCCGGCGCTCGGCCGGGCAACAGCGCAGGCCGCTGGGCGACCCCGCGACACGCTGGTCCGAGCTGGCCGACCGGGCCGAGGCCGCGATCCTGTCCCGCCATCTGCGGCCGGTGTGGCTGCTGCCGGGCACCGCGCTCGGCGTGGTGGGCTGGCCGTCCATCCGGCGCGAGCGATTCTTCCTCACCTGGCACTACTGGTGGCAGGCCCATCTCATCGATTGCGCCGTCGACGCCGCCAACCGGGCGCCGACCATCGAACGCCGCAAACGGGTGGCCGGTCTGGTCCGGTCGCACCGGCTCCGCAATATCTCCGGATGGACCAACCGCTACTACGACGATATGGCCTGGCTGGCCCTTGCCCTGGAACGCGCCGCCCGGATCCACGACAGCGAGGAGGCCGTCGGCGCGCTCGGCCCGCTGGAACAGAAGCTGTACACGGCGTGGAACCCCGCGGTGGGCGGCGGCATCCCCTGGCGGGTGGGGGCGGATTTCTACAACGCCCCGGCCAACGGTCCCGCCGGTATCGTGCTGGCCCGGCTCGGCCGCTACGAACGGGCAACGGAGATAGCGGACTGGATCGACGAGACGCTGCGCGATCCGGAATCCGGTCTGATCTTCGACGGTATCCACCTCCCCGCCCGCGAGCTGGAACGCCCGGTCTACACCTACTGCCAGGGTGTCGTGCTCGGTCTGGAAACCGAGCTCGCGGTACACACCGGCGATCACGCGCATCTCGACCGGGTGCACCGCCTCCTGGACGCCGTGGAGGACCATCTCACTGTCGACTGCGTGCTGCGCGGCGGTACCGGTGGCGACGGCGGGCTGTTCAACGGCATTCTCGTGCGCTATCTCGCCCAGGTCGCGCTGATGTTGCCCGGCAACGAACACGAACAACTCGCCGACCGGCGCGTGGCCGCGCGCATCGTGAAGGAATCGGCGGCCGCGGCCTGGGAGAACCGGCTCGATGTGGAGGGCGAGCCCCTCTTCGGCCACGACTGGACGGTATCCGCTCAGCTGCCCAGCGGTAGCCGCGGTGCCGGCGGGCTCACTTCCAACGGGGCGGTCAGCTCCTCCCGGGTCCCCGGACGGGACCTATCGGTACAGCTGTCGGGATGGATGCTCATGGAAGCCGCCCATATGGTCACCGCGGCCGGTCTGTAGTTCGCGCGGGTCGTCACCGTGGCCGGGGTGGTGGCCCGCCCGGCCGAGGCCGGGCAGCGGCATGGTGTCGGCCTCGGCGGATGCGGAATCGAGGTCGAAGTCCTCGATCGGCTGGGACATCTCCTGCCGGTACTGCCTGATGCCGAGGACGGTGCCCACGATCAGGCACACCACCAGCGAGCCGATCACGATGGGCATGAGCCAGGAGATCTGCTGGATGAAACCGCCGGCGTAGTACCCCATGAGCAGTAGGACCGGGGCCCAGATGATGGCGCCGATGGTGCTGGCCACGGTGTAGCGGCGATGGTCCATTCCGGCTGCGCCGGCCACCATCGGGCACAGGGTGCGCACCCAGGGGATCCAGCGGGCGATCAGGACCGCCACGAAACCGTGCCGCTGCAAAAGTTCGGCGACCCGGGACAGGTTGCGGGTGTTGATGTAGCGCCCGTTCTTGCGGGCGACGAGCCGGTGGCCGGTTCTTCGCCCGACCATGTAACCCACCTGGTTGCCGGCGATGGCGGCGACCATCGCGCCGATCGCGAGCAGCCACACCTGGGTTTCGCCGGTGGCGTGCGAGGCCATCACGATGCCCGCGGTCAACAGCATCGAATCGCCGGGCAGGAACAGCCCGAGAATGAACGCGCATTCCAGGAAGACGAAGGTCAGGACCACGGTCCAGACGAGTGCCGGTCCCGCGGAGATCAGGGGTTCGAAGCTGCCCATCGCATGGGGCACGGCCTGGACGCTCACCACTTACCGAACGGGAGAATCGTTTGCGCCGACCGGTCCGGCGTGAGGCACCACCGGCAGGGGCATGGTGTTGTCGAACTGGCCGGGCATATCCATGGCCGGAAGCTCCGCGGTCGAGGCAGGGGTGCCGTTCGCGACGGTTTTGTCCGCTTTGCGGCCGAGCAGCTTCTTGGCGACCGCGCTGATGCCCGGCAGGATCGAGATGAACACGATGAGCAGGAAAATGGCCTCGACGTGGTCGCGGATGAAGGCGACATTGCCGAGGAAGTACCCGAGCACGGTCACCCCGCCACCCCAGGCGACGGCGCCGACGATATCGAAGGCGATATAGCGCTGGTAGCTCATCTTGGAGACCCCGGCCAGCACCGGCATGAAAGTCCGGACGATCGGGACGAAACGGGCCAGGATGATCGTTTTGGGGCCGTGCTTCTCGAAGAATTCGTGCGTTTCGGTGACGTAGCTCTTTTTGAAGAAGCGCGTGTCCTCTTTGTTGAACAGCGCGGGACCGATGGCCCGGCCGATCCAATACCCGCATTGATCACCGGCGAAAGCGATGAAGACGACGGCAGGGACCAGCACCCAGATCGATACCGGAGGATTGGGTTGCGCGGCCAGCAGACCACCGGTGAACAGCAGCGAATCACCGGGGAGCAGTGGGAACAGCAGACCGGTCTCGATGAAGACGATCACCAGAATGGCCGGAAGCACCGCGTTCTTCAGCCAGGTCTCGGTCAACAGGTGCATCGGGTCGAGCAGTTCGGTCAGAGCCAGATTGCTCGTCACCGCGTCGGTAGCTGCCAGCGCAATCACCCGGCCCACAGTACCGGTTACATCGACCGCTGTACGGTGCGGCGGCGCAAACAATCCCCTTATACCGGATGAAACCTGCCTGCCTTAGGGTATGTGCAGAAACACAATCCCACGTCTGCCGCACAACACGGAGGTCTTCACAGTGCCGATCGCGACTCCGGAGGTCTACGCCGAGATGCTCGGTCAGGCCAAGGCGAACTCATTTGCCTTCCCGGCCATCAACTGCACATCGTCGGAGACGATCAACGCGGCGATCAAGGGTTTCGCCGAGGCGGGTAGTGACGGGATCATCCAGTTCTCCACCGGTGGCGCGGAGTTCGGTTCCGGCCAAGGGGTGAAGGATATGGTCACCGGTGCGGTCGCGCTGGCCGAATTCGCCCATGTGGTGGCCGCGAAGTACGACATCACCATCGCGCTGCACACCGACCACTGCCCCAAGGACAAGCTGGACGGGTTCGTCCGGCCGCTGCTGGCCATTTCGCAGGAGCGGGTGGACGCCGGGCAGAATCCGCTGTTCCAGTCGCATATGTGGGATGGTTCGGCCGTGCCGATCGACGAGAACCTCTCCATCGCGCAGGAGCTGCTGTCCGCCGCTGCCGCCGCGAAGATCATCCTCGAGGTCGAGATCGGTGTCGTCGGCGGTGAAGAGGACGGTGTCGAGGCCGAGATCAACGAGAAGCTCTACACCTCGCCCGCCGACTTCGAGAAGACCATCGACGCGCTCGGCTCCGGCGAGAAGGGCAAGTACCTGCTCGCCGCCACCTTCGGCAATGTGCACGGTGTGTACAAGCCGGGCAATGTGGTGCTCAAGCCCGAGGTGCTGGCCGAGGGTCAGCGGGTGGCCGCGGCCAAGCTGGGCCTGGCCAACGACGCCCAGCCGTTCGATTTCGTCTTCCACGGCGGTTCCGGGTCGCTGAAGTCCGAGATCGACGATTCGCTGCGCTACGGCGTGGTGAAGATGAACGTCGACACCGACACCCAGTACGCGTTCACCCGGCCGATCGCCGCCCATATGTTCGGCAACTACGACGGTGTGCTGAAGATCGACGGCGAGGTCGGCAACAAGAAGGCCTACGACCCGCGCAGCTACCTGAAGAAGGCCGAGCTGTCGATGGCCCAGCGGGTGGTGCAGGCGTGCAACGACCTGCAATCCGCCGGGCGTTCCATCAGTGCCTGATCGCTGCGCACCGTCCGTAGCCGGATGACACTCGATCTCCGCGTGCTGGGGCCCGTGCGTCTCCTGGTCGGTGATGAGCCGGTGCCGGTCGGTGGGCCCAAACCCCGGGCGCTGCTGGCCGCACTCGCGGTGAACCGGCGCCGGGCCGTGTCCTCCTCCACCCTGGCCGATATGGTCTGGAACGAGGAGCCGCCGGATGCCTACGCGGCCAGCCTGCAGGTGTTCGTGTCGAATATCCGGAAGGCGCTGCGCAATTCCGGTGTCGACCCGGCGGGTGTCCTGCGCACGGAGTCCTCGGGTTATCGGCTCGAGATCACCGACGATGCCTGCGACCTGGGCCGGTTCGAAGCCGCCCGGGACGCGGGCACCCGGGCGTCGGGGGCCGGCGATCACGCCGCGGCGTCCCGGCTGTTCGGCACCGCCCTGCGCGAATGGAACGGCCGGGCGCTGTCCGATCTCGCCGGTCTCGGTTTCGCCGACAGTTTCGCCACCGCGATGGAGGAGGAGCGGCTGCTGGCGGTATCGGCACGGTTCGACGCGGAGATCGCGTGCGGCCGGGCCGCCGCCGTGATCGGCGAACTGGTCGCGCTCACCAGCGAGCACCCGCTGCGGGAACCGCTGTGGGGTCAGCTCATCACCGCCCTCTATCTGTCCGAACGCCATGCCGACGCGCTGGAGGCATGCCGGCGGGTGCGGGCGGTGCTGGCCGAGGAACTCGGTATCGACCCCGGGCCCGCGCTGGTGGAGCTGGAACGGCGGGTCCTGCGGCAGGAACCGCTGAGCACCGTCGAGCTGAAGAGCGTCGAGCGGATGGCCGCGGCGATGACCGATACGGTCACCGAGGTGCCACGGACCGTGCGCAGCGGACAGCTGCGGTTACCGGACGGACGGACGGTGCCGGTCGCACACGGCGGTTTCCGGATCGGCCGGATGACCGACAACGATCTGATCCTCGACGATCCGAAGGCCAGCCGGTACCACGCCCAGATCAAACTGGGCCGGGCCGGCCTGCTGATCGAGGACCTCGGCTCGGCCAACGGGGTGTTCGTCAACGAGCAGCCGATCGATTCCGCGCTGCTGGCCGACGGCGACTCGATCCGGATCGGCAATACCGTACTGGCCTTCCAGGCCGTCCGCTGAGGCCTCAGCCCAGGACGTCGTGGCGGACGATGGTCTCCTCGCGACCCGGCCCGACCCCGATACAGGAGATCCGGGCACCCGAGAGCTCCTCCAGCCGCAGCACATAGGCCTGGGCATTGGCGGGCAGTTCCTCGAAGGTCCGCGCGCCGGAAATGTCCTCCCACCAGCCGGGCATCTCCTCGAAGATCGGCTTGGCGTGATGGAAGCCGGTCTGGGTGGTCGGCATCTGCTCGACCCGTTCGCCGTCCACCTCGTAGGCCACGCAGATCGGCACCCGGTCCAGGCTCGACAGCACGTCGAGTTTGGTGAGGAAGTAGTCGGTGATGCCGTTGACCCGGGTCGCGTAGCGGGCGATGACCGCGTCGAACCAGCCGCAGCGGCGCGCCCGGCCGGTGGTGACGCCGACCTCGCCGCCCGTCTTGGCCAGGTAGGCGCCCGATTCGTCGAACAGTTCGGTAGGGAACGGGCCGGAGCCGACCCGGGTGGTGTAGCACTTCAGGATGCCCAGCACCGTACCGATCTGGTTGGGTCCGATTCCCGCGCCCACCGCGGCGCCGCCGGCGGTCGGGTTGGACGAGGTGACGTAGGGGTAGGTCCCGTGGTCCACGTCCAGCAGGGTGCCCTGCGAGCCCTCCAGAAGCACGGTCTCACCGCGTTCGAGGGCCAGGTTCAGTTCCAGCCGGGTATCGCTGATGCGGTGCGCGAATCGTTCGGCCTGGCCGAGCACCTCCTCGACCACCTGCTGGGGGTCGAGGGCGCGCCGGTTGTAGATCTTGACCAGCACCTGGTTCTTGAACTCGAGCGCGGCCTCGACCTTCTGCGTGAGGATCTTCTCGTCCAGTACATCGGCGACCCGGACCCCGACCCGCGCGACCTTGTCCTGGTAGCAGGGGCCGATACCGCGACCCGTGGTGCCGATCTTGTTGTTGCCGAGGAACCGTTCGGTGACCTTATCGATGGCCACGTGGTAGGGCATGATCAGATGCGCGTCGGCGGAGAGCAGCAGACCCGAGGTGTCGACAGCGCGATCCTCCAGCCCGGCGAGTTCGTCGAGCAATACGCCGGGGTCGACGACCACACCGTTGCCGATGACGTTCTTGACGCCGGGGGTCAGGATGCCGGACGGAATGAGGTGCAGCGCGAAGTTGTCGCCGTTGGGTAGCACCACGGTATGGCCGGCGTTGTTACCGCCCTGGTACCGCACCACCCACTGCACGCGGCCCCCGAGTAGATCGGTGGCTTTGCCCTTGCCCTCGTCACCCCACTGGGCTCCGATGAGGACGATTGCCGGCATGGTCGTGTCTCCTACGATTCGACGCGCAACACGCAACGTGCTGCAGCTACCTGCCGTAATGCGGAGGAAGCCGGGAGCACAGTCTAGCCGAGACCGCGCGGGCGCCGGGGAACGGTCGCCGGCGCCGGGCCGTTGCGCGGGTCGCCACCGGGCACCCTTTACACTCATGGGTGACCGGTCCGAGGGAGGGTGTTGGGCGTTTGAGTACCCAGGTTCTCCGCTGTGCCGATGCACCGGTACCCATCGCCCTCGCCGCGCAGCCCACCGCGCATACCGGGGCGATACCGGGTACCAGGCTGATCGACGAACTCCTGCCGGTGCTGGCGGCCGACAGCCTGCCGCGTCTGATCGTGCTGGGCGGCGACGCGGCGCTGGCCGCGGTACTCACCCATCTGATGCGCACCGAGCGGTTGCATGTGGAAGTCGGCTACGTACCCCTGGAGCGGACCTACGGCGCCCAGGCCTATGACCTCGACACCGGAAATGCCGCGGCGAAACGGGCGCTCGAGGGTTCGGCCACCGCGACACCGCTGGTACGTGACGACACCGGCACCGTCCTGGTGGGCCGCGCCAAGATCACCGGGCCGGAGGGCGGCCCGCTGACCGGTGAGGCCTATGTCGACGACACCCGCCTGTTCTCCGGCACGATCCGGGCCATGTTCGTCACCCCCACACTGGAGCTGCCCGGAGTCCGGGCGAGTTTTCCGCGCCGGTTCCGGCGCCGGCGCTGGACCCCCGGGCGCGCCGCGCAACTCGGCACGCCGGGTGCGGTGATCAACCGTGACGGTATCCAGAGCGACCGGGTGGTGCCGCGGTCGACGTTCTACCGGCATCACGAACCCTGGCTGCTGGTCCGCTGATGCTGCGATACCTCCGCCTTCGCTGTGGCCTCCGCGGGTCGCATGTGGGCTTTTCGGGCGAGGTTCGGTGATGCGGTTTCTCCGCTTTTGCTCGGGCTTTCACGGTCCGGATGCTGCTGGGTACGACCGGTCGGTGGATCGATATCTCGCTTCCCGGCCTGGGTTCCGGCGGACCGATATCGTTCGGGCGAGCATCGGAGGCCGGTCGTGAGCGGCGGAGTATCGGCGCTGCGGCGCGGCGCGGTGCGGCCCAGTCCGGTGTTCCTGCTCGTGCTGGCGGTCGCCGTGGCCGGTGGGGTGCTGGCCTGGGTCGCGGAGCTGGATTCGGTACAGGCCAAGGCCGGTGTTTTTGTGCTGGTGGTGTTCGGCTGGGTGGTGAGCCTGTGCCTGCACGAGTTCGCACACGCCTATATCGCCTGGCGGGCCGGGGACCGCGAGGTGGAACTGCGCGGCTACCTGACCTTGAACCCGCTCAAATACAGCCATCCGCTGCTGTCGATCGTGCTGCCGATGGTTTTCATCGCGCTCGGCGGTATCGGGCTGCCGGGCGGTGCGGTCTATGTGCACACCCATCAGGTGCCGCCGCGTACGCAGCGGTTGATCAGCGTGGCGGGCCCGGCCGTGAACGCGGTGTGCGCGGTGGTGCTGCTGCTGGTCGTACGTTCCTTCGGCAGCGCGCAGGAGCATCCGGCGTTCTGGTTCGGGCTCAGCTTCCTGGCCTTTCTGCAGGTGACCGCGACCCTGCTGAACCTGCTGCCCATCCCGGGCCTGGACGGCTACGGCGTGGTGGAGCCGTCCCTGAGCTACCAGACCCGGCGCGGGCTGGAACAGTTCAAACCCTTCGGCATGCTCATCCTGTTCGCCCTGCTGTTCACCCCGGCGATCAATCAGGTCTTCTTCGACGCCGTGTACGCGCTCTACGACCTGTCCGGGGTATCGGAGCAGTGGTCGCGCTACGGCGGATATCTGACGAGGTTCTGGGCGTAGTCCATCCGAGAGGGCCCGCCCGGCGCGGCGCCGGCCGGACGGGCCCGGATTCCCCGCCCGGGCCGGCGTCCGGGTATCCGAAACATTCGGCGCTGGCGCCGTCCGTCGGCGACGCGGCACACGGGAGAGGTCCGACCGAACCGGCTGTGGGCCGGTGCGGTCATGTTTCACATTAGTGGAGACCGGCCGCCGTGGCACAGGTGGTCGACTACTCGAATACGCGTTGTGGCCGGGCGATGCGGCGCGTGCGGTCCGCGATCGCGGACCCGGCCGGTGCCGGCAACCCGGTAGCGAACGATATTGCGAATCCGGCGCCTAACCGACCGTATCGGCGGGCCGATTCGTCGGTGTCACATAGGGATGGGGCACGGTGGGCGGGAGCAATGCCAGGGCGGAAACGCGCTGCACTCCGCATACCTGCAGCAGGTCTACCAGCGTGGACCGGATCTGGGCGAAGACCACATGCGCCGACAGGCCGGCCCCCGCAACCAGCTCCGGGCGCGCCTGTTTGGCCACCGAGCGCAGCACGCGGGCGGCCTCCGCGCGGTCGGGTTGTTCGCCCGGATCGGTGAGGATCATGCGCCGGACCATTTCGACCGCGGCGGCCAGCTGCTCCACTTCCTCGATCAGGCCCGGATTGAGGATCTCGTCGTCGCGCACCAGGGTCAGCGAGCGGCGCAGCAGCACCCGGGTGTTGCGCACCGCGTTGTCCAGGGGATCGGCCGCGGCGCGCAAGCGCTCCAACCGGCCGCGCGAATTCCAGTACAGCGGAGAAATCCGGCTCACCTCGCGGCCGCCCTCGAGCGATTTGCGCAGCGAATCCAGCTGCGCCTGGGTGGCCCGGACCGCGGTGAGCGCGGTGTGCACTTTGCCGGGATCCTGTTCGAGTAGTCCGTGGGCGCCGTCGGTGAGTGATTTCGCCATCACGCCCAGAATCGCCGCCGCCTGCTCCCGGGCCCGGCGCACCGGATGCAACGGCAGCGCGGCGACGACCACCACCCCGACCAGCCCCCCGATCAGTGCGTCCACCATGCGCGACAGCCCGGCGCCGGTGTCCGGCGGCATCAGGGTGGCCACCAGTACGGCAGAACCCGAGGCCTGGATACCGATGACGGGCCCGCCGTCGAGGAACACCGCCAAGGCCATGGCCACCGCCACCACCAGGGCGATCTGCCAGACTCCGGTGCCCACCCGCGAGATGAACAGATCGCCGACGCCGATACCGACCGCGACCCCGACCACCAGTTCCAGTGAGCGGCGCAGCCGCGCGCCGAAAGCGGTGCCGATGGACACCACCGCGGCGGTCGGCGCGAAGAAGGGCAGCGCGTGGCCGACCACGTCCTTGGCCAGGAACCAGGCCAGCGCCGCCGCCAGCGAACACTGCAGAATCGGGATCGCCGAGAGGCGGAGCCGCTTCCAGGAACGCCGCATCCGGTCGGCGCCCCTGGTCCGGGCTCGGCCCACCGGGGATTTCGGGTCGATCAATGCTCCGGGCTCGTTCAGCCCAGACCCAGTTCGCCGGCCGCTCGCGGATCGCAGTCCTCGAGCAGGTCCAGGCAGCGGGCGTACTCGTCGGATTCCCCGACAGCCTTGGCCGCCTTGGCCAGGGCCGCGACACTGCGCAGGAAGCCACGGTTCGGTTCGTGCTCCCACGGGACCGGGCCGAAACCCTTCCAGCCGTTGCGGCGCAGCAGGTCCAATCCACGGTGGTAGCCGGTACGGGCGAACGCGTAGGCGGCGACGACATCGTGGTTGACCGGCTCCGGGGCGTCGGCCGCGCGCTCCAGCGCGGCTTCGGCCAGGGCCGCCCAGGCGATCGAGGCGGCGGGATTATCGGCCGCGACGCGCACCGGATCGGTGCCGGCGTCGAGCGCGTCCTCCGCGTCGTGTAGTTCAGGAAGGAGTACCGGTTGCGGGCCGAGCAGATCACCGAACGAGGTCATGACCTTCATTGTGCACGGGTATCGGGAATGCTCGATAGGCTGGCCATCTACGTCACATTCTGTTAGCCAGCAACGAGGGGTATAGGTGTCGCACCCGACCGACGACAAGGAACCGATCCGCTCCGAATCCGACACCGGCGGCGAGTCCCGCGCGGGTTCTTCCGCCGAGAAGAAGCCGCAGACGTCCGACACCCGATCGCAGCCGTCGCGTGCAGCGGATGCGGCGACCTCGGAGACCGGTAAGGGGACCGGAAAAACGGCGGCGGCCGGTGAAGCGGGCCCGGACGAGAAGGCCGGTGCGCCGACCGAGGCGCTGGAACGTACCTCTCCGGACTCGGGCGGGGAATCGGCAGACGGTGAGACGCAGGCCGAGGACGCCTCGCCGGTGGCGGCCACAGAGTCCGGCATCCCGGCGGCGGAGCGCGCCGATGCCCCGGACAGGTCGGACGGTGCGCCCGCGGCGGTGGCGACTCGGGGCTCGGACGCGGATACCGAGGCCGTGGTGCCGGTCGCGGGAAGCGGGGCCGGGCCGGGCGAGGATGCCGGATCGGATGAGACGGCGCCCGACGCGGATGATGTGTCCACCGAAGCGGCTCCCGCCGACGAAACCGGCGCGCAGGCGCCTTCGGCCGTGGCGGAACCGGAGCAGGCCACGGCCGACAGCGAGCCCGGCGGCGATTCCGGGCGAACCCGCCCCGGCACTCCCGACGACGTGACCGCCGAGGTTCCGGCGGAATCGGCCGAGGCGGATGCGGAAGAGGTGTCCGGCGCGGCGGCAACGACGTCCGGGGAGGTCGGCGACGTACCCGCCGATGAGGACGCTTCCGCCGGCGAGGACGAGCAGGCCACGGCGGCGCAGGCCGGAGCCGTGGGGACAGCGGCCACGGAAACCGATGCCGGGAGTGCGGATCCGGCCGGTGGTGCGTCCACGTCTTCGGATACCGACGCCGGTCTTGCCGGACCCGGCGGCAGCGCGGTGGAAGCCTCGGCCGCATCTGCCGGACATGCAGAGGAGACCGCCGCCTCGGCCGGTGATACGGAGACGACCGCCGCATCCGATACCGGTGTCGGGCCCGGCGAAGACGCCACCGCCGAGATCACCGTGAGCGCTTCCGAGCCCGGCCCCGATACGGCGGGAGAGACCGCGGACGAGGTGGCCGGAGCCGGGCCGGACGAGGCCGCCACCGCCGCGGAGAAAGTTCCGGCCGAAGCCGCGGATACCGGCGCGGCGACCGAAGGCGACGCCGCCGCGCCCACCGACCCCACGGTCGAACTGGAGGCGCCGGCCGGTACCGAGGCGAAGACAGTGGTGATCCCCCGGCCGCAGCGGCCGGAGGAAGCACCGACCGAGTCCATCTCGGTGCGCAAACCGGACCCGAACGCCACCGAGCGCATCGATATGAGCCAGGTGCGCAGCCCCGGCCGACAGGGAACGAAACAACCGGGCGGCCCGCAGGGCCCGGCCCGCACCGACCGGGTCGGGGCGGGTACGGCGGGGCCGCTGTCGAAACCGCCGAATACACCGCGTCCGCAGTCGGGCCCGAAGCGGCCCGGCCCGCAGGCGCCGAGCCGCCCGGACCAGTCCGCACCGCAGCGGCCGGGCGGACCGGCGCCCGCGCCGCAGGGTGCCGGTGGGTCGCAGGGCGCACCGCGTCCGGCCGGAGGTCCCGGTCGGCCGCAGGCCGGGCAGCGTCCGGCCGGTGCGCCGTCACCGGCCGATATCAAACCGACGGTGGCCGAACACCGGGTCGCGCAGTCGCCGCAGTACGGTGCGCCCGGGCAGATCGCGCAACCGCAGCGGGTGGAGCCGGCGGCCGCGCCGGCTCGGTCCACGGGTAACCGGAAATGGCTGATCGCCGCGGGGGCGGCGGTGGTGGTCGTGATCGCGCTGATCGCGATCGTGGCCGGTATCGGTTCCGGTGACGATTCCCCGCAGGCCCGGATCCGTACGGCCATCGGCGATTACACCGGCGCGCTCGAGAGCGGCGATCTGGCCGCCCTGCGCGATATCACCTGCGGCGGTCTGCACGACTACTACCAGGGATTGTCGGAGGAGCAGTTCGCCGCGGTGCACCAGCAGGCCGTCGACGGGGGCGGCATTCCGAATGTGACCGGTGTGGACGCCGTGCAGATCACCGATCGGAACGCGCTGGCCCAGGTGACCGTGCGGACCGAAGCGGATTCGGAGCAGACCACCCGGACCTTCGATCTGCAGGAGACCGACGACGGCTGGAAGGTCTGCGATCCGCCGGCGGGCACTCCGTAACACGGACGTACATATCGGCGAGCCGCAAGACCGGTGAGTTCGCTGCGGTGCAGTGCCGGGTAGCAGCAGTGTGTCCGGTTGCGCTACGCGGTGACCGGCGCACCGGGCGGGACCGCCGCCGGCCGGCCGCGGCGACGCCCCGGGCGGGAACGCGCTGTTCCCGCC
>NZ_JBKOOL010000039.1:0-38204 GCF_046764065.1 Nocardia sp. NPDC002869 | reverse complement strand
TTCTCGGCGCTCTTCGACCGGTGGATGCAGAACCTCCGGCGGGCGGTCGGCTGGAACGTCCAGTACTACGGCACCGTCGAACCCCAGAAACGCGGCGCACCGCACCTGCACATCCTGATCCGCGGCACCGTGCCCCGCGACATCATCCGCCAGGTCACCGCCGCGACCTACCACCAAGTGTGGTGGCCCCCGCACGACCGCGACAGCGAGGTCTACCCCGGCGACATCGTCCCCGTCTGGGACCCGGCCCGGCTGACCTTCGTCGACCCCGACACCCGCTCACCGCTGCTCGCCTTCGATGACGTGCAAGACCTCCTCGACGATGTCGACGACCTCGAACCCGCGCACGTGGTCCGGTTCGGGGAACAGATGGACCGCTCCGACATCCGTGGCCACGTCCCCGGCCGTAAAGCCGACCGCGCCATCGGCTACGTCACCAAGTACCTGACCAAGTCCATCGCCGAAGTCCTGGACACCGACTCCGACCGCACCCGCGCCCACTACAACCGGCTCCACGCCGAGTTGCAGCACACCCCGTGCTCGAAACGGTGCCCGGTCTGGCTGCGCTACGGCATCGTCCCCCAGGGCGCGACCGAGAAGACCATCCCCGGCCGCTGCAAAGGCAAAGCACACCGCCGCGACACTCTCGGCCTGCCCGGTCGCCGGGTCCTGGTCTCCCGTCAGTGGTCGAACAAGACCCTGCCCGACCACAAGGCCGACCGCGCCGAATTCGTTCGGCAACTCCTCGCCCAGGTGGGGATCGTCAAACCCGACACCTCACACCTGAAACTCTCGATCGTCCGGCCCGGTGACCGTTCGGCCCCGCCGCGGGATCACCTGATCCTCTCGGCCATCGCCAAACGCAAGATCTGGCGCGCCGAGTACACCCGCGCACTGCTCGCAGCGGGCCCACCAGCACAGCAAGACACTTCGGCAATTCCGGTAGCGGCATAGGAAGGGGTAGACGATGAGTGAGGAAGAGGCGTACTTGCGGGCGAAGGACTGCGAAGCGCTGACCGGGATTCCGGCGGCTACCTGGCGGTGGTGGGCACATGTCGGACAAGGCCCGGCGAGTTTCAAGCTCGGCCCTCGCCGCCGGGTGTGGCGCAAGTCCGTGGTCCTGGCCTGGATCGCTGAGCAGGAGAAGCTGACCAGCACCGGCGAGGCCGCCTGATGGCCACTCGACGTAACCCACGCTCAGGTGTGGAAGATCGCTGGTACCCGACCGTGGTTGTCGTCGACCCTGTGACCGGCGAGAAGACCAAGAAGAAGATCAAGTCCGACCGCGCCGGAAAGGGCAAGCGCTGGCGGGCTCGCTACGTGGACCCGAACGGCGTGGAACGGTCCCGCTCGTTCGACACCAAAGCAGCCGCTCAGAAGTACCTCGACGGTGACGTCACCACGAAGGTTGTCACCGGGACCTGGGTCGACCCGGACCGTAGCGGTGTCCTGTTCGAGGTCGTGGCGAAGAAGTGGTACGCGACGAAGAAGTTGCGTAAGCCGAAGACTGTGGCCGGCTATCGCTCGCTGCTGGACACCCTCGTCTTACCGAAGTGGGGCAAGATACCGCTCCGTGATATCGAGTTCGAGGACGTGCAGGGCTGGGTGGTCGAGCTGTCGGAATCGGGCGGGTACCGGTTCAAGGGCAAGGGGTTGTCGGCGTCTCGGGTGATCCAGGCGTATCAGGTGCTCGACCAGGTGCTCAGGTTCGCGATCAAGGCGAAGCGGCTCGGCATCAATCCGGCGGAAGATATCGACCTACCGCAGAAGTCGGCCGCGGAAAAGCGCTACCTCAGCCATCTCGAGGTGCGGAAGCTGGCTCTCGCGTCTGGCCGGTTCCAGACGTTGGTGTTCGTGTTGGCCTACACCGGTATCAGATTCGGTGAGGCGGCGGCACTTCGTCCTGGAAATATCGATCTGACGAAGCGCCGGATCACCATCTCGCGTTCGGCAACTCGGGTTGCGGGTTTGGGGATCGTGGAGACGGACACCAAGAACCACACTTCTCGGTCGGTGCCGGTCCCTCAGTTCCTGGCGGAGCAGTTGGCGGGGGTGCTGGAGGGCCGGGAGGTAAATGCGCCCGTGTTCGAGAGCCGCAATGGTGGAACGCTTCCGCTCGGTGAGTTTCGCTGGGTGTTCGATCAGGCAGTGGAGGAGACGGGCCTCGCCGGCATGGTGCCGCACGGTCTACGGCACACAGCGGCATCGCTGGCCATCAGCTCGGGGGCGAATATCAAGGTCGTTCAGAGGATGCTCGGGCACAAGACGGCGACGCTGACGCTCGACCTGTACGGGCACCTGTTCGATGACGATCTCGACCCGGTGGCCGATTCGATGCACCGCGGGGCGCAAGCTGCTGCGGACACTCTGCGGACCGAACAGGGGTCCGGCACCGCTTCTGCGGGAGAAAATACCGATCTACCTGCGGCGTAGCGGTGCCCCCAGTGGGACTCGAACCCACACTTGGCGGATTTTAAGTCCGCTGCCTCTGCCAATTGGGCTATGGGGGCGTGCGGACCACACACTACCGACTCGTACACCCGTACCGGAATACCCGTGAGTGGGAGTCACACTGTGGGGTCTGTCTGAATCGCCTGGCATGCCTCCACCAGCACGTCGGCCGCCAGCAAACCCGACTCCTCCGCCGCCTCGCGCACTTCGTCGGATAATTCGTAGTCCGTGGTCACCGCCAGCAACGCCAGCTGCAGGGCTTCGCCCAGCTGCCCGAGCCGGCGGGCGATCACCAGTTCGTCCATCTCGGTGCCCATGTTCTCCCAGCCCACCGGCTGCACCCCGGCGATGCGGTAACGGCGCAGGGTGTCCTCCCCGAGGACCTTCATGAAATCCACCGCCGAGGCCATACAGCGGTTGTTGGCGACCCGGTACTCGGTGCGGTCGGCGATCTTCTCGATGAGGACCGCGACGATGGTCGCGGCGGTGAACATGCCGTCGCACACCCGGGCGGGCGCGGCTTCGGGAGGGCCCGGTGGGGCGGTGGCCAGACCGGTGGTCACCGCGTCGATCCATTCGACTACCAGGTCTGTACCGGACACGTCATCCCGGACCCGCAGGCGTAGGGGCTGTATCTCCCGGCGCCGGAACCACCGCCACGATAGACCCATCGCGCTCACTCCTGTTCGGAAGCGGACCTACCGACCAGCGAATGCCGTCGGCCGTATGCGAAGTACATCACCAAACCGAGCAGCATCCAGACTACGAAACGCAGCCAGGTTTCGACCGAGAGATTCACCATCAACCACAGGCAGGACAGGACCGCCAGGATGGGCACGAACGGTACCAGCGGCACCTTGAAGCCGCGCGGCAGGTCGGGCCGGGTGCGGCGCAGGATGACCACCCCGATGGAGACCAGCAGGAAGGCGAACAAGGTGCCGATGTTCACCATCTCCTCGAGGGTTCCGAACTTCACGAAACCGGCGAGGATCGCGCACGCCACACCGACGATCACGGTGATCCGCACCGGCGTGCCACGATGCCCGGTCCGGGCGAGGCCCCGCGGGACCAGACCGTCACGAGACATCGCGAAGAGCACCCGGGTCTGGCCGAGCAGCATCACCATGACCACGGTCGTCAGACCGGCCAGTGCACCGATGGAAATGATGTTCTTCGCCCAGGTCGCTCCGTTCAGCGCGAAGGCGGTCGCCAGCGTGGCGTTGTCGCCCGCCAGATCGGTGTAGGGAACCATGCCGGTGAGCACGATGGTGACCGCGACATACAGGATGGTGACCACGATCAGCGAGCCGAGGATGCCGCGCGGCAGATCCCGCTGCGGGTTCTTGGTCTCCTCGGCGGCGGTGGCGACCACATCGAAGCCGATGAACGCGAAGAACACGAGGCTGGCCGCGGCCAGCAGGCCGTACCAGCCGAAGGTGCTGTTACCTGCCCCGGTCGCCCAGGAGAACAGAGACTGTGTCAGGCCCTGACCGCCCTCGCCCGGGACCGACTCGGGAATGAACGGGGTCAGGTTGGCCGAGTCGAAGAAGCTCAGGCCGACCACGATCACCAGCAGGATCACCCCGACCTTGATGGACACGGCGATCATGGAGACACGCGAGGACAGTTTGGTTCCCAGTGCCAGCAGCGTGGTGAGCACGGCGATGAGCAGGACCGCGCCCCAGTCGAAGGTGACCCCGCCTACCTCCACCACGGCGGCGCCCCGGTCGAACACCTGGCCGAGATACTGGGACCAGCCCTTGGCGACCACCGCGGCCGCGAGCGCGAACTCCAGCAGCAGGTCCCAGCCGATGATCCAGGCCGCGAGTTCGCCGAAGGTCGCATAGGAGAAGGTGTAGGCGCTGCCCGCGACCGGGACGGTGGAGGCGAACTCCGCGTAGCACAGCGCGGTGAGCCCACAGGCGATCGCGGCGAAGACGAAGGCCAGCGATACCGCGGGCCCGGCGACGTTACCGGCGGTGCGGGCGGTGAGGGTGAAGATACCGGCGCCGATCACGACCGCGACGCCGAAGACCCCCAGATCCCACGAGGTGAGTTCCTTACGGAGTTTCTTCCCGGGCTCGTCGGTATCGCGGATCGACTGCTCCACACTCTTGGTGCGGAACAGCGAATTGCGGCTGGTCGGCGTCGTCACTGCGGCCTCCTGGTGATTCCGGCGCGAGTACCGGGAACGCTAGTGCACTCCCGCCATATGGCGGGTTATCCACGACGACAGTCCGGCAATCACCGCACCCGCGGCGATTGCCACCAGACCGGTGATCCCGAAGTAGGCGAACTCGTCGTCCGGTGAATAGAAACGCGCCAGCACTCCCGACAAGGTGGTACCCAGCGCGATCGACAGGAAATAGAGCGCCATCATCTGCGCCCGGAAATGTTCGGGGGCGAGCTGGGTGCTGACCGCGAGGCCGATCGGGGAGATCAGCAGTTCGGAGACGGCGAACACCGCCATGATGAACAGCACTGCCAGCGCCGGCACCGAGCGGCCGGAAGTCCCGGCCAATGGGACGAACAGCAGAAACGCCGCCCCCATCCCGACCACGCCGAGCGCGAACTTACGCGGGGTGGTCGGCGCCCGGTCCCCGAGTTTGGTCCACAGCGCGGCGAACAGCGGCGAGAGCGCGATGATCCACACCGGCTCCACCGAACCGATCCAGTTCGAGGGTGCGGTCCAACCGAAAATGTTCCAGTTCATCCGTTCGTCGGAGTACACGGCGAGCACGGTGAAGATCTGCTGGAACAGGGCCCAGAACACCACGTTGGCCAAGAACAGCGGAACGAAGGCCCGCACCCGGGTGCGCTCCAGCGGGCTCACCCGGCGGTGGGTGAGCAGGACGGCGAAGTACGCGGTGGCGGCTATGACAATGAGCGCGGTGGTGACATCGGGCAGGTTGTCCACAGTGACCAGTCCGGTCACCAGCACCAGCGCGATCACCAGGATCGCAGCCACGACCACCGCGGCGAGCGGCCCGTAGGCGCGGCGCGGCAGCGGATCGGCGGGCTCGCGTCCGGCGGTGCCGAGATTGCGGCGGAACACCACGTACTGGATCAGTCCGAGCGCCATCCCGACCGCGGCCGCCCCGAAGCCGGCGTGGAACCCCCACTCCTCCTGCAGCAGCCCGGTGAGCAGCGGGCCGACGAAGGCACCGAGATTGATCCCCAGATAGAAGAGCGTGAACCCGCCGTCGACCCGCGGATCGCCCTTCGGATATAGGGTGCCCAGCAGCGCCGACGCGTTCGATTTCAACGCGCCACTGCCCAGCGCGACCAGCACCAGCCCCACGCCCACCCCGGTGAGGCCCGGGATCAGCGCCAGCGCGATATGCCCGGTCATCACCACGACACCGCCGTAGAAGACGGTGCGCTCCATCCCGATCAGCCGGTCCGACACCCAGCCGCCGATGATCGTGGAGAGATAGACCAGACCGCCGTAGGCACCGACCAGACCGACGGCGACATCCTGATCCATCCCGAGACCACCGTCGGTGGCCGAGTAGTACAGGTAGTAGCCGAGGATGGTGAGCATCCCGTAGAAGGAGAAACGCTCCCACAGTTCGACACCGAACAGGTTGACGAGTCCAACCGGGTGACCGAAAAAGGTGCGCTCGGCGACGTCTGGCACTTCGGACATCCTCAGACTGTCCCATGCACCCGGCCCGGCGCGTGGCATACCGGACCGAACCGATACCGCAGCTTCACGAACGCCCCGCCCCGGTAACCGGCGCGGGCCCGGTCAGGCGATCGAGAGCGCGATCCCGTCCAGGATGTCGTGCTCGCTGACGACCAGTTCGGTGATCCCGGCCCGTCGCTTCAGCTCCGCCGCCAGCACCTCGGTGATGACCGCGCCACCACCGATGACATCGACCCGGCCCGGATGCATGGGGCCGAGCGCGGCACGCTCGTCGTGGTTCATCCCGATCAGCCGATCGCAGACCGCATTCAACTCGGACAGTGGGATCCGCGCCAGATGCGTTCTCGTCGAATCGTATTCGGGCAGGTCCAGCGCGACGGCCGCGAGTGTGGTCATGGTGCCGGCCACCCCCACCCAGGTGTGCGCGCCGTCAACCGGGACGTGGGCGAACGCCTCGGTCAGACGTTCGGTGGCGAACTGCCGGGCCGCGGCCACTTCACCGGCCTCCGGCGGATTTCCGCGCAGGCACCGCTCGGTGACCCGTACGCAGCCGATATCGGCGGAGAACGCCGCCTGCACTCCGTCGCCGTCCCCGACCACGAGTTCGGTGGAGCCACCGCCCAGATCGACCACGACGAACGGTCCGTCCGCTGCCGACAATTCCCCGACCGCACCGGTGAACGACAGGCGTGCCTCCTCGTCACCGGTGATCACCTCGGCCGTCGCGCCCGGCACAACCCGGCCGAGTTCGGCCCGGGTCATCGCGAAGAAATCCTCCCGGTTCGACGCGTCGCGGGTCGCGGAGGTGGCGACCATCCGGACCCTGCTCACCCCGTGCTCGAGCATGAGCGTCACATAGTCCGCCAACGCCACGCGGGTACGTTCGATCGCCTCCGGGTTCAACCGCCCTGCCGCGTCGACCCCTTTCCCGAGCCGCACGATCCGCATCTCCCGGTGCACATCGGTCAGGGTCGAATCCGCGCCGATATCGGCGATCAGCAGTCGGATCGAATTGGTGCCGCAGTCCACGGCAGCGACCCGGTCAGTCATCAGCGCCTCTTTCGTCTTCCGTCACCACATAGTCCGGCCAGTCCGCCGGAATCGCACTGCCGCGCAGGCCGTTCGCCGCCGCCAGCGCCACCGCCTCGTCACCGAGCGGATTGACGCCGGGTCCCTTGGCCAGCGCGTGCGCGATCAGCACATGCAGGCATTTCACCCGGTCCGGCATACCGCCGCCGCTGAAATCGGTGCCCAGCGATTCGATCTCGTCGCGTTCGGCCAGATAGCTCTCGTGCGCGGCGCGATAGGCGGCGGCGAGTTCGGTATCGCGGCCGAGCCGGTCGGTCATCCCCTTCATCACGCCCCCGGACTCCAACCGGCTGGCCTCCGCGGTCAGCCGGGGGTCGGTGAGGTAGTAGAGGGTGGGGAACGGGGTGCCGTCCGGAAGCCTCGGCGCCGTCTTGACCACCGCGGGCAGCCCGTCGGGCGTCCGGTAGGCGACGGCGAGCACCCCGCGCGGTTCGCGGCCCAACTGTTCGGCGACGATCTGCAGATCTCGGTCGTCGGGTGTACTCACCTGGGTCCTTCCGGCTGCGGCGCGGGTATTTCGGTTTCGGGGGGCGGTTCGGAGATGCTCCGCCACAGATCCGTGTACCACGGATCGGGTTCGTGCCGGGGGGCCTGCGGATCCGGGATCGCCGGCACTTCGATCCCCGGAACCTGCACGATATAGGGGGTTTCACCCGGCATCACCAAACGCAACCGGTCACGCGCCTCGGAGCGGATATAGGCCGGGTCCTCCTGCTGGGCGCGGCGATCCTTCAGCCGGTCGATATCGTCCTCCAGCGTCCGACGTTCGGCCGCGAGCTGATCGGCCTCGGCGCGCTGGGTGAAATAAGTGCGCATGGGGACGGCCAGCGTCATCGCCAGCGCGCACACCACCATCGCCAGAATGATCGCCTTACCGGCGGACAACCCCAGGATGGTCCGTTCCGACCAGTCCCGCGCACCGTCCGCGCCGGCTCTGGTCCGGCGGGTGGTGCGCCGCACCCGCTCCGCGCCGCCGTGCACTTCGGCGGCGGGGCGGCGCGACGGCGCGCGCGACGTGCGGCGGTCGCCCCGTCCCGCGGGACTGGTACCGCGCGCACGCCGCTCCGACATCTACCTCAGTCCTCGAAGGTGAAGCGCGGGAAGGCCACGTCGCCGGCGTAGCGCGCCGAATCGCCGAGCGCATCCTCGATCCGCAGCAGCTGGTTGTACTTCGCCACCCGCTCGCTGCGCGCCGGGGCACCGGTCTTGATCTGGCCGCTGCCCACCGCGACCGCGAGATCGGCGATGGTGGTGTCCTCGGTTTCGCCCGACCGGTGCGACATCATGGTCTTGTACCCGTTGCGGTGCGCCAATTCGACGGCGTCCAGGGTCTCGGTCAGGGTGCCGATCTGGTTCACCTTCACCAGCAGCGCGTTGGCCGCGCCCCTGGCGATACCGTCCTCGAGACGTTCGGGGTTGGTGACGAACAGGTCGTCGCCGACCAGCTGCACCTTGTCGCCGATCTCGTCGGTGAGCGCGACCCAGCCGTCCCAGTCGTCCTCCGACAGCGGATCCTCGATCGACACCAGCGGGTAGGCGGCCCGCAATTCGGCGTAGAACTTCGCCATCTCGGAGGCCGAGCGCGCCGACCCCTCGAACTGGTAGGCACCGTCCTTGTAGAACTCCGTCGCCGCGACATCCAGCGCCAGCGCCACATCCCGGCCCAGCTTCAGCCCGGTCTTACCGATCGCGACGCTGATCAGGTCCAGCGCTTCCTTGGTGCCGGCGACGTCGGGCGCGAACCCGCCCTCGTCACCCAGCCCGGTGGCCAGGCCCTTCTCCTTCAGCACCGCCTTGAGCGCGTGGTAGACCTCCGCGCCCCAGCGCAGCGATTCCTTGAACGTCGGCGCGCCGATCGGCGCCACCATGAACTCCTGCACATCCACCCCGGTATCGGCGTGCGCGCCGCCGTTGAGGATGTTCATCATGGGCACCGGCAGCACATGGGCGTTCGGTCCGCCGAGATAGCGGAACAGTTCCAGACCCGAGGACTCCGCGGCCGCCCGCGCCACCGCCAGGGAGACACCCAGCAGCGCGTTGGCGCCGAGGCGCGATTTGTCCGGGGTCCCGTCGAGGTCGAGCAGCGCCTGGTCGACGGTGCGCTGTTCGACGGCGTCCAGGCCGATCACGGCCGGAGCGATCTCGTCGAGCACCCCCTCGACGGCTTTCTGGACGCCCTTGCCGTTGTAGCGATCCCCGCCGTCGCGGAGTTCCACGGCCTCGTGCTCGCCGGTGGAGGCACCGGAGGGCACCGCGGCGCGGGTCAGGGTGCCGTCGTCGAGGGCGATCTCGACCTCGACGGTGGGGTTACCGCGCGAATCCAGGATCTCGCGAGCTCCGACCTGTTCGATGATGGCCACGAAAACAACACTCCTTCGGCTGGTGGCACGGTAGTTATCGGGACGAGCCGTGCGATTGCGAGCCTAATAGGCCCGGTTGCGGCCAGTCCATCCGCCGCCCCGCAGCACCCGCCGCAGTTCCGGCGCCACCTCAGACGCGCCGGCCGACGCTGTAGGCCGCGGCCCGATCACGGACCACCTTCATATAGCTCTCCGACCTGTTGTAGGTGAACAGCGCCCGGCTCCACCCCTCGGCGGTGCCCAGGGCGCCGCCGCTCACGCACAGATATCTCGCCGCGGTGAGCGCCGCGTCATCGATACTGTGCGGATCGGCGACCCCGTCGCCATTGGCGTCCACTCCCCATCTGCGCCAGGTCTCCGGGATGAACTGCATCGGCCCGACCGCCCGATCGAACACCCGGTCCCCGTCGAGCACACCCTCGTCGGTATCCCTGATCTCCGCCACCCCCGGCGCCCCGTCCAGCGGAATCCCGATGATCGACGGCTCCACCAGACCGTCGTCGCGCACCTCGGCCCCGCGATGCCGGCCATGATCGCTCTCCACACTCCCGATTCCCGCCAGCGTCGTCCAGCCGATCCCGCACTCCGGCCGCGACCGCGCCATCACCGCCGCCGCGTACCCGTACGCCTCGAGTGCGGCCACCGGCATATCCAGCGCACCGGCGTGCTCGGCCGCCCACGCATTCAGTTGCGCGGCGGACCGGCCGGGAGCATCGATATCGATCACGGGTACCGGGACGCCGGGCCCGGGCGGGATCCCCTCGGGGATGGGCACCAGATCCTCGCCGGCCGCACACCCGGACAGCACCAGGGCGACCAACGAAGCGGCGACAAGGCCGAACCTGCGGAAACGCACACCATCCATCATCCAGACGGACGGGTCCGCCGAACCCCGTGACAGGGGTGGAACGGCACAGATCACAGTCTCCGGAGCAGCGGTCGCCCGGCCGCCCCGGCACCGGGCGCTGCCTTCGCCCCACTGCTGGTCGGCCCGATCGCTCACACGTAACCCGTTGAGCCGCCACACCGTGCAGTACGATTCCGCAGGATCGCGATTCGTGAGGGGGCCGCAATGCACCGACCGGGGCGGGTTGTGCTGCGCGGAATCTGCACCGGCCTCGCCGCGATACTCCTGTCGGCGGGAGCCGTCGCCTGCGGATCGGTGGTGGACGGACAGCCGGTCAGACCCGCGCCGGACCTGACCGGCCTCGACGTCGGAAACTATCCGTCCGAGCCGATCCACTACGGCACAGCGGAAGACGAGAAGGCCGCACGCTATCGGGAGGGCCAGCGGCTCGGCGATTTCGTGGCATTGCCCTTCGAAGCGGACCCGGCCTTTGTCACCCCGATGCGGGGTATGGGCGGGCCGGTGGTGCTGGACCGGCGAGATATGCAATCTCTGGTGGTCAACGATACTTTCGACGATGTCGCCGCAGACCTGATCACCGGTTGGGTCCATACCTGGTCCACGGACGGTGACCCCGGCACCGCCGCGCAGATGAGTATCGCGGTGCTGATGTTCCCGGATGCGGCCGCCGCGGAAACCGTCGCCGACGGTCTCGAACACGACGATTTCACTTTCAACACCGACAACCGGCCCGTCACACTCACCGGATATCCCCGTTCCAGGGCACATTGGCGACCCGGCACCGCCTCGCTCGGCAGTTGGACCGCTCACGACCGCTATGTCGTCTACATCAAGTTCAACGACTTGTCCGGGCGAGCCGATCTGGCGGGCATGGTCCAGCGCACCGAGGCACTGCTCCGTGTGCAGCTGCCCCTGCTCGATCAGTTCGAGCCCACCCCGGCGGAGCAGTTGACCGAGATAACGCTGGACCCCGATGGGCTACTGGCCCTCGCCCTCCCGAAGAACCAGCAGACGGTGGCGGCGCTCGGTCCCCCGGGAGCCTTTCGCGGGCGTGGCGCCCTGTACGCACTCGGCGGGATAGACAGCCTGGATTTCCTCAACGAAGGGCAGGTCTCGGCCATCGCCCTCGCGGAATCGGTAGTGATGCGGAGCCGGACAGTGCCGGGGGCCGAAGCGCTGTGGCAGCGGTTCCGGCCCGACACCGGGGGCGCGGGGAGTACCGAATCAATCGACGTGCCTGCCGGCGTCACGGATGGGAAGGTCGAGTGTTTCAGCAGGAAGGCCGAGCAGCGTCCGTCGGCTTTCTGTCTGTTGCAAACCGGCACGTTCTTCGCGCTGGTGGAGGGCGCACAGATCCAGGATCTGCACCAGAAGACCGCGGCCCAGTACGCGCTGCTCGCAGGATGAGGGGGACGGATGGTCACCGGCGCCGGTCGTAGCCGTGTAAAAGTTCTGAGATATGTGGTGACGGCGCTCGTGTCGGCCGTGGCCGTGGTGACCACCGCGTGCGCGCACACCGTACCGGGTCACGCCGGGCCCGGGATGGCGCCGGTTGCCACCGCCGAGCTGGATCATGGCCTGCTCCCTACCGAGCCGTCGACCTTCGAGATGGAGATCAGTACCTCCGCAGATGTCTACTCCCTCGAATCGCGTCGCATGCTCGGATACCTGATTTCGCCCTACCGGGTGGATCCGGAATTCCGGTATCTACAGGACACCGAACTGATCGCCGCGGGCACATCTCCGACGCCGAACCTTCTGCCCACCGAGTTCGAGCCGATTGCCGAGAAGAACTCCTTCGTGTCCGGAGTCGTGACCGCGCGCGCGAACAACAACCCCCGCACCGAAAAGCGGCTCGCCCTGGCCGTTCTGCGGTTCGGAAACGACGACTACGCCCGGATTGCCGCGACCGAGTACAACACGGCGATGGACGTGCTGATCCCCGGACGTCAGCGAATCGATCTCACCGGCTACAGCGAGGCCCACGCCGCGCTCGCGCCCAGCCGTGACCGGGCACAGCTCTTCGCGGCCACAGGCCCCTTCGTGGTGGTCGCCGCCATGTCGGCGCCCGCGAGTGAAGCCGAACTGGCGGGCGAGCGGTTCAAAAAGCTGCTCGACCTGCAATTCGACGCATTGAAGGGCCTGACGCCCACACCACCCGACGATATGCTCGACCTGCCCACGGACCCGGACGGCATCATGAGTATGACGCTGCCCGGCGAATTCCAGGGAAGTGCCGCCTTCAGCGAACTACTCGGCGCCTACAGCCCCTCGGCATACCTGCACATGGAACCCGACGCCGAGGCGATCCACGACTACGAGGCCTTCGGCGTGGACCTCGTCGCTCGCAACAACGCGACCGTCTACCGGACCGCGGGGCTGTCGCAGGCCTTCGCCTTACAGACCGCGCTCACCCGCCCCGGCAGATACGACGAGCAGATCGACGGACCACCTGGTCTCGGCGACGCCCGCTGTATCCAGCGCGACTACTACACCGCACTGTTCCAGACGTTCTTCTGTGTGGTCGTCTATGACCGCTACGTGGCGTTGGTCGATGACACCGGCCTCGGCAACCTGCCTTCCCCGGAACTCCACCAGGGCCTGGCCGCCCAGTACGCCATTCTCGCGAACAGCGGCTGACCACCATGAGCGAGAGCGCTGTGGCCGCAGTGCCGAGGGTCGCGATGTAGGGCAGGATCAATTCGACCGCACCGGAGCAACAATCGCTCACCACGGGCCGGTCGGGGCAAGAGGAGGAAACCAATGGCGTTGCCGCCCGGTGCCGTTGTCGGGGGCTACCGCATAGTGGGAGTCCTGGGTAGTGGCGGGATGGGGTCGGTATATCTGGGCCGGCACCCCACCCTGCCGCGCCGGGACGCGATCAAGATCCTCAGCGAGGACCTCTCCGGCGACCCGGAATTCCGCGCACGCTTCGAGCGCGAGGGCAGCCTCGCCGCCGGACTGGACCATCCGAATATCGTCACGGTGTACAACCGCGGCGAGGAGGACGGCCGCCTGTGGATCGCGATGAAATACGTGCCGGGTACCGATGCCTCCGAAGAGGCGGGCAAGGGCCCGGGTGTCATGACGCCGCCGCGCGCCCTGCACATCATTTCCGAGGTCGGGAAGGGGCTGGATTACGCCCACCGGCGCCGACTGTTGCATCGGGACATCAAACCGGCCAATTTCCTGCTGTCCGACTCCCCGGACGACGATCACGAACGAGTGCTGCTGACCGATTTCGGTGTCGCGAAGTCCGCCGAGGACGGCCAGGACCTGACGGCGACCGGAAAGTTCATGGCCACCGTGGCGTACGCCTCGCCGGAACAGTTACTCGGGCGGCAGCTCGACCACCGCTCCGATATCTACAGCCTGGGATGCTCGTTCTTCCGGCTCCTCACCGGGCAGAACCCGTACCCGTCCACCGTGCCGGCCGTTGTGATGATGGGCCATGTCAACGAACCGCCGCCGAGAATTTCCGCCGTGCGCGGCGATCTCCCGCCCGCGCTCGATCAGGTATTCGCCCGGGTACTGGCGAAGAATCCGCAGGACCGCTACCCGACCTGCCGCGAGTTCGTCGCGGACGCGGAAGCCGCGATGCGTGGGCCGAACTCGCACCGTGCCCCTGGCCCAGGCCATGAGTTCGTATCAGCGGGCGGTGCGGGTTCGGGACCGTTGTACACCGGCGGATACGTCTCTACCACGGATACACCACCCCGGCCCGGGCAGGAGGAGATAACGACGCGGCCACGCACCGGTTATGCCGCCACCGGTACCCGGCCGGCCGCCGGTAAGCGGGGACTGCGCCGGGTCGTCGTTTCCGCCGCGGTAGCCGTCGTCGCGATACTCGCGATCGCCGCCGGCGTCTATGCCATCTCCAGCGGTGGATCGGGATCTTCGGCGGGGCCGGACCTGGCCGCGGTCCGATCGGATCATCCGGAATTCACCGGCAAGACGGTTGCTGCCTTCAATTACGGGAATTCGATGTTTTCCGCGGTATTGGACGGCTCGCCGCAGGCCGACTTCCTCCGCGATATCGGCTTCCGGTACAGCGACGAGTACGTACCGCTCCGGAACGAGACATCGCCTCGGGACCTGGCGCCGACGAGCTTCTCCCTGCCGAAGACCCTGGATGTCATCGTCGTGACCCGGTCCGACAGTGTCGCCGGAAACGGCGGCCTCGGGGGCCTACCGAATCAGTTCCTGAACTCTTCGGCGAAAATCGTTGTAGTCGACGATATAAACACGGTGCAGGCCTTCCAGGTGTGGACCGGCCAGTCCGCGGCCACGCTGGTCGACAAATTGGTCCCGTCCATTTCGGCCGTAGTGGACTGACGTAAAGGGGGATCCCGGGTGCCGACTTCGAAGCGCCTTTCGAGTGCGGTGTGCACGGTGGCGATCATTGTCGCCGCCGGCTGCGGACACGACACCGGAAACCGCTCCGCCGTAGACACTTCCGCACTCCAGCCCGGCAACTACCGGACAGCACCGCGCACGGCAGCAGAGGTGCGAACACCCGAAAACGTCGATATCCAGGAGGCACTGCGCCTCGCGGAGTTCGTTCCCTTGATCATGGACACCGACCCCCGGCTGGTCTTCGGCCGGGTCGGATACCAGCGCAAGATGTACACCCGGCTCGAACCCCCTGAGCTGACGGACAATTTCGCCGCGGAGGTACCCGGTTTCCGGGTCGGATGGGAAACCGCCGGGCAGCGGCGCGCGGAGCAGACACTGGGCCGATCCGTCGAACTCACGGTGCTCCGGTTCGCCGAGCCCGCACAGGCAGCCCACGCCGCAAAGTATCTGTCCGACCGGGCGTGGACCGGCCGCTATCCACCGGTGGCCACGATCGTGATACCCGGCTATGCCGACGCGTTCGGCCAGGTGGGCCAATACAACTCGGTATCCACCTGGGCCGCGCGCGGCGAATTTCTTGTGAAAACCTATATCGGGCCCGGCGTGGATATACCGCCCGATCACGCCGCACTGGCCGAGCTGACCCGGGCGGTGCTGGACAGGCAATTCGAGCGGCTACGGGAATACCGGCCGACCTCTCCCGAAAAGCTGCCGGAGCTGCCCGTCGATACCGGCGACATCCTTCGTCACGCATTGCCCGCCGAAGAAGGGGAAAGCGAGGCGGTGATGAGCCCCGCGGTCTCTCTGCACTTCTCGGAACGCCCCGACCTGACGAAACGGGCGATCGAAGACGCACAGGTCGACCTGGTGATGCGGGGCGAAACCGAAATCTATCGCGCGGGCGATGCGGCGGCCGCCGAGCGATTCGCGGCCTACCTGGACTCCCGGCTCGACCCGGCGTACGAAACAATCGACGCGCCACCGGGCATGCCCGGTGCCCACTGCACAGAGAATCCGGAGGAAATAGGCTCCCTCCGATGTGTCTTCAGAAACGGTCGATACACCGTTCTCGTCGACGGAACCGATCAGATCCAGCAGTTACATCAGAAGACCGCGGCGCAGTATCTACTGCTGGATGATCTGACCTGAGACAAAGAAAACGATTGTGCCTCGAGAATCGATCTCGGGGCACAATCGTTGTTTCGAGCTGCATCCGGTCGGCCTATCGAATCAGGCCCAGCGCGACGCATTCAGTTTATCGGTGGTCGTCATATCGATGGCGCCGTCTTCGACGATCTTGGCAAGACGCTCCATGATGTCGAGCAGGCCGTTGTGCGCCTCGTCCCACCGGGCCTGCTTGAGGCGGTAGGCCTCCTGCGCACCGGATTCCCACTCGGCGGCCAGCGCGTTGACGTAGCCCTGAAGCTCGTCGTGGGTTTCGGTCAACCGGCCCTTCGATGTACGGAGGTCGCCGGTCATCGCCATCAACTGGGCTTCCGAATACTTCATCTGCGACATAGCAATAACTCCTAAGACTCTCGTGAACCGACGGCGTTCAGATATTCAGGCTGGAGCCGAGTTCGGCCGAGGCACCGAGCGAATTCAAGCGATCCTGGTTCGCCTGTTCGGTGGCCGTGTACCCTTTGCCGTTTTCACGGATGAGGGTCCCGATCTCCGCGAGGACGTCGTGCAGCTTGCGGGACTGCGAATCGTAATCGTCCATGACCTTGCGGAAGGTGGCGGCGGCAGAACCTTCCCAGTTCCCCGCCGAACCGGCAACAATGTTACGGACGTTGCCGAGTTCGGTCTGCAGCTGCGAATTCACGTTCTCGACGTGTTTGGCAGCTGTCTCCATTGCCGCTACGTCGGTAGTGACGTTGGGGTTCGCCACGGTATCTCCTTACTCGAGTTCGGATCCGGACCCCCTGCGTCCGCAAACGGTCCGAACTTGCCTTCATGATGATTGGACGCGATCCCCGCCCAATCGGTTCCATAGGATTTCGGAAAACGTCCCGACCGGAGTCATGGAGTGACATCCAGCGAGTTCGCGAGGTCTTCACAGATAGGTGTGATCGAGTCCTGCCCCCCTGTCCGATACTGGCACCCGATACTGATCTGGATGCTGTGCTCGACGATAACATGCCAGTCAACGGTCGATCCGTCCTCTGGATGCTCGGAATAGGCCAGTCCGGGACGGCCGGCGAAGACCACGTCGCGGCGGATCGCGGACACCGAACCCGCTGGGCGACGGGCGATCTGCGCTTCCAGATCGGCGGCGATGCGTTCGTATCCGACATCGGCTGTCACAGGCTGCTGGGTCACCGTGATCCGGGCGCGCAGACCGGTCTCGGGTACCAGTTCCAGACGCTCATCGGAGCCGGCCGACGGGTCCTGGGCCCGCCATCCGTCCGGGATCGTGAGACGGAGAGCACCGAAGGTCACCGGGTCCGGATCGGGTGCGGTGTCGCCGGTGTCCCCGCTGTCCGGGACAGGGGTGGTGGACGGCGCGGCGGCCACGACATCGGAGCCACCGCCGGATATCCGGGCGATACCGATACCGGCGGCCACCAGGACGGCGACGACGAGTAGGGCCGCGACACCGAGATAGAGCGGGGTCCGGGAGCGGGGTGGCCGGGTGGCGGCGGCCCGTTCCCGCAGGGGCTGTAGCCATTCGGTCTCGGCGGCGGCCGGAGGCAGGGCGGGGCGGTGATCGCCCGGATCGGTACGGGGCACCCGCACCAGGTCCGTACCGGCCACCACCACCAACTCGGCGTTACCGCAGCGGTCGGCGACCACCGCACCGATCCGCTCCAGGAAGCCGGCGTCGGTGCGGCCCACCACTAGCACCGAACTCACCTGGCAGCCGTGCAGCAGCCGTTCGAGCAGCGCGTCGAAACCGGCGCGGCCGTCGTCGTCCGCCGCGATCTCGGCGGCGGCCAGTACCGGCTCGTGTTCGCAGTATTCGAGCCGCGGACCGCCCTCCGCCGGAACCACCGTGGACGCGGTGGTCGACAGCGGCCCGAATTCGAGGACCACGGTGCGCACATCGCGTAGCCGCCGCCCGGCGGCGACCGCCCGGACGGCGACCGTCTCCAACGTCACGTGACCGCTGTGGCGCCGGGCCGCGGACGCCAGGACGGTCAGCCGATGCGGGTCCCATTCGGTCGGGTGGACGACGGTGAGCCGCTCACAGGGTGTCGGTAAACGCAACTGGGTGAGCGTATGACCGAAGACCGCGCTCAATGCTTCCTCGGGCGTCGGCATACCCGGGTCGTAGGCGATGCGGTCGGCCGTGACCAACTGCACCGGCGACACCGCGATGGAGGGCGGGGCCAGCGACTCGCCCACCACCAGACTGCGGCCGTCACCGGTGGGCACAACCGAAGGGATCAGATCGGTATGGGTGTTCGCGCTCCACGCCCACAGCCGTGTCTCGGTCAGCGCGATCTCGGCCACCGGCATTACTGCGCCGGCATCCACGATGTCTGGATGAGGTCGTTACCCGAACGCCCGACCAGGGTGCCGCGGCCCGGCGGCATGGCACTGGGCCGCACGTTCCCGAGCAGACCGCCCTCTTCCCGGCTGCCGCTCATGATCAGACCCGGCGTGGCCAAATCGCGCATCCGGGAGATCACCGGCTCGTACATGGCCCGGCCCGCGCCGCCGGAGCGACGCGCAATGATCAGATGCAGGCCGATGTCCTTGGCGTGCGCAAGGTAATCGACGATCTGCGCGAGCGGGTTGCCACTGGATCCGCTGGAGACCAGGTCGTAGTCGTCGACGATCACGAACAGATCCGGTCCGGTCCACCAGGAGCGGTCGCGCAGCTCCTGCGGGGTGACGTTCGGGCCGGGCATCCGGGACCGCAAGAGGGCGGCGAGGTCACGCATATTCGTGGTCAGGCCCTCGGCGCCGGTCGCGTAGGCGGCCAGGCGGTCCTGGTCGAAATAGCCGAGCATAGTGCGCCGGAAATCGACCAGGATGAGCGCCGCCTTGTCGCGCGCATTGGATTCGACGACGCCGCTGACGATATTGCGCAGCAGCGTCGACTTCCCGCATTCGGTATCGCCGAAGATCAGGAAGTGCGGGTTGTCGTCGAAATTGAGGAAAACCGGCGCGAGCTCGGATTCGTTGATACCGATGGGAATCGCGACATTGCGCCGGTCCGCCGGGCCCTGCCAGGGTCCGATCGCCCGTACGAACTGTTCCCGGTCGAGCTGTTCGGGCAGCATCCGGACCTGCGGTGCGGGGCGTCCGGGAGTCGCCTGCTGCAGGCGCGCGACCGCGTCGGCGACGCCGCGACCGATGTCCTCCGCTTCGGAGGATCCGTCCACCCGGGGCAGCGCGGTGAGCATGTGCAGGCTTTCGGGAGTCATACCGCGACCCGGCCGGCCCTGCGGAACCAGCGCCGCGACCTTGCGGCCGAATTCGGAATCGGCCGGATCGCCGAGGCGCAGTTCCAACCGGGTGCCGATCTGGTCCTTGAGCTGCGGCCGGGCCTCCATCCAGCGCGAGAGCGCGATCACGACGTGCACGCCGTAGGACAGGCCCTGGACCGCGAGGTTCATGATCGCCTGTTCCAGGGGCTCGAAATCCTGGCGGATCGAGCCGAAACCGTCTATTACCAGGAAGACGTCGCCGAAGGGGTCCTCGTGGGCGCCGGTGGCGGCCTGGCTGCTCGCCGGATCGCCGGCGCGCAGGCGGCGGAACTCCGACATCGACTCGATGCCGAGCTGACGGAAGCGCAGTTCGCGAGTGCGCACGATGGTGGTCATCTCGGCGATGGTGCGGCGGACCTTGTCGTGGTCCAACCGGCCGGCCACCGAACCGACGTGCGGCAGGCCCTCGAGACTGGCGAGGGTGCCACCGCCGAAGTCCAGGCAGTAGAACTGCACCTGTTCGGCGGTATGGGTCAGCGACATCGCCATGATCAGCGTGCGCAGCATGGTCGATTTACCCGACTGCGGGCCACCGACCACGGCCACATTGCCGCGTGCACCGGACAGATCCACGACCAGAGGATCGCGCCGCTGGTCGTAGGGACGGTCGACGATACCGATCGGCGCGCGCAGACCGGCGTGCGCGTTGTACTCGCCGGTGAGAATCGAGCGCGGGACGAGTTCGTCCAGCGGCGGGGCGGCGTCCAGCGGCGGCAACCAGATCTCGTGGGCGGGCCGGCCGTGGCCGCGGATCCGGGCCACCAGCATGCCGATATTGGAGATCTGTTCGCCGTCCTCGATCAGCGGCTCCGGGTCGTCGAGCGGTTCGGGGGACAGCGGTACCCGGTCCGCCGCCCGGAATTCGACATGTTTGGCCAGGAACGGGCGGACGGTGATATCGATTTCGCCGGCCCGCGTCGCCACCGCGATATCGCGCTGCGGCCCGCCACCCACATACGCGCCGGAGACGTAGGAGGCCTGGAATCGCTGGATCTCGCCCGAATCCGATTTCAGATAGCCACCGCCGGGATTGTTGGGGAGGTTGTAGGCGTCCGGGACGCCGAGTACCTGGCGGGATTCGTTGGCGGAGAAGGTCTTCAGGCCGATGCGGTAGGAGAGATGCGATTCCAGGCCCTTGAGCTTGCCCTCTTCCAGCCGCTGCGAGGCGAGCAGCAGATGGACGTGCAGCGAGCGGCCCAGGCGGCCGATCATCACGAACAGTTCCGCGAAATCGGGGTGCTGGGTGAGCAGTTCGGAGAACTCGTCGAGAACCACGAACAGCGCGGGCAGCGGGTCGAGATCGGCCCCGGCGGCGCGGGCCTTCTCGTATTCGGAGACATTCGCGAAGTTACCGGCCTGGCGCAACACTTCCTGGCGGCGGTTCATCTCGCCGGCCAGGGCATCGCGCATACGGTCGACGAGGTCGGCTTCCTCTTCCAGGTTGGTGATGACGGCCGCGACGTGCGGCACCCCGTCGAGGCCGAGGAAGGTCGCGCCACCCTTGAAGTCGACCAGGACCAGGTTCAGCTGGTCCGGTGAATGAGTGGCCAGCAGACTGAGCACCAGGGTGCGCAGGAATTCGGATTTACCGGAACCGGTGGCGCCGATGCACAGACCGTGCGGACCCATCCCGGATTCGGCGGCTTCCTTGATATCCAGGACGACGGGCAGCCCATCGGCGCCGACGCCGAACGGAACCCGCAACCGCTCCCGGCCGTAGCGGGGCCGCCACGCGCTCTCGGGATTGAAGGAACCGATATCGCCCAGACCCATCAGTTGCGCCCAGGTGTTGATGGTCTCCCCTTCGGTGACCTCGACATCGCTGCTGCGCTGGGTGGCCGCGCGGTACGGGGCGAGGCGGCGGGCCACCTGCTGGGCCTGTTCCCGGCTGATCCGGTCGATGACCGCGAAACGCTCCTGGTTTCCGGTGGCGCCGCGGCCCAGGCATTCACCGTTTCGGATGGTCAGGCCGATTCCGCGCGATACCGCCAGGCGCGGCGCATAGCCGCACAGGTCGATGACGGTGACGCCCTCGTAACCGGATTCGCGCAGCTGATCCTCTTCGGCTTCGAGCAGACCGCCGTCCACCACGATCACCACGTGCACCATGGCGGAATTGGTGGGCTGGTTACGGGAGTAGCGGACCCGGTTGCCGAGGATCGGGGCGAGGCCGGTCATCATCTCGCGGATCGAGCCGAAGAACATGCGCTGGGTGCCGACGCCGTCCTGGGCGTCCGGGTGCTGGGTGTGCGGCAGCCATTTGGTCCATTCCCATTCCGCACCGGTGTCGGGACCGCAGACGATCGCGGTGAGCACTTGGTCCGGGCCGTGGAACATGGCCAGCTGCACCAGCATTGCGCGCACCATGTCCCGGGCCTGGGCCCGGTCGCCGTCGAGGGCGATGGTGGCGAAACCCTTCACCGCGATGGCGGTGGGCAGATCGGGCACCGTGGAGTGCGCGCGGACGAAACGGCGCAGCGAGACCGCGGCGATCGGTTCGAGCTCCTCCACCGGCCCGGTTTCCGGGGCGACCAGGCGGGTGGCCAGACGCTGCCCGCCGATGCCGATGCGGACGTGGCAGAAGTCCTTGTCGCTGGGCCGGCGCTCCCACATCCGGGAGGTGCCCGCGAGCATCCAGACCAGGCCCGGCTCCGGATGGCTCCACTCCACCGCGGCCCGCTGCTCGGCCGCCGTGACCCCGACATCCTTGCGGACCTGGTCGAGATAGCGCAGATAGTCCTTGCGGTCCTCGTTGGCCTCGGCCGCCTTGGCGCCCTTACCATTGCCCTGGCCGGCGAACATCCCGACCATCGAGACCATCATCATCATCGGGAACATCAGCGACATCGGGTTCGACGCGATACCACCACCCTGGGTGAACATCAGTGCCATCATCCCGACCATGCCGATGATCATCACGACCGGCATGAGCTTGCCCAGCAGATTTCCCGGTGTCACCCGGGGGATCTCAGGGGGCGGCTGCAGGGTGACCTCGCCGCCCGGTGTCCGTGGAACCTCCCGGCGCGCACGCCGCTGAAAACGGACAGTGGTCATCGAACGAGATCCCCCTTGTGGCCATGCGATGTTCGGGCTCAGTGTAGAGGCAAGCACGAACATGTCGTACAGTTCGACCTGCATTCTGCTGGCCGGAACGGGGGCACGCAACCCGCGATCTCCTGGGAGAATGCGGAAAACGAGCAGGGTAGCGAACCAACTTGGGGGAAGCGTGACGCATGCGCGACTGGACCATATGGAGGAAGATTCCTCGCGGGGGATAGTCCGCGCACCGGATCTCACCAGGGTCACCATTCTGGCCAAACACACCCAGGTCGATATGGCCATTCCGGTCGATGTTCCGGTCGCACTGGTGATCCCGAGTGTGGTCGATATGATCGCCGCGCACAGCAGAACCAACGACTTCGACAACCAGGGCGAACGCTACGAACCCGCGGACTGGGTACTGGCCCGGATCGGCCAGCCACCCCTGTCGAATTCACTCAGCCTCGGCGAACAGGGTGTGCGTGACGGCGAACTGCTGATGCTGGAGAATTCGGCCCACACCGCGCCGACCCCGCTCTTCGACGACATCATGTACAACGTCGCCGTCGCCGACTCCGAACATTTCCGCGGCTGGAATCCGAATACCGCGCGGATCACCGGATCGGTGCTGGCGGTGCTCACCATGCTGGCGGGTAGCACCGCACTGCTGGCGTCGCCGGACGCGATGCCCGGCTGGATCACCGGAACGATCGCGCTGGGTGTGGCGGTGCTGCTGGTGGTCGCGGCGATGATCCTCAGCCGGGTCTACGGCGATCCGAAGACCTCGCTGGTACTCGGCGGCTGCGCACTGCCGCCGGCGTTCACCGGCGGCATGCTGATCGTGCCGGATCACTACGACTGGTCCCATATGCTGCTCGGTTCCACACTGCTCGGAGCCACTGCGATTCTGGCCTGGCGGGTCACCGGTGTGGGACTGGGGCTGTTCATCGGGGCGGGCACGGTAGCGCTGTTCGCGGTGCCCTCCGCGCTGGTCGGCCTGCTCACCGAGCAGCCGATGAAGGCCGTCGGCGCGGTGGTCGCGGCCCTGGGCCTCGCCGCGCTGTCGCTGGCCCCGCGGATCTCCATGATGCTGGCGAAACTGCCGCTGCCGCCGGTGCCCTCTCCCGGTACCCCGATCGATCCGACCGAAGACGATCCCGACGATCACCGGGCGCTGCCCACTCTCGGCGCCCTGCACGCGAAATCGGCTCGGGCGCGGACCTATCTGAGCGGGCTGGTCTCGGCGACCACGCTGGTCACGGTGGTCGGCACACTGGTGGCGACCGATCCCGCCGGTGGCGGGTTCTTCTGGCAGGGCATCGCGCTCGCGCTGGTGTGCGCGGCGGTCCTGATGTTCCGCAGCCGCACCTACGCCGGCGCCGAACAGGCCGTGATCCTGATCGCGGGCGGCGCGGCCATCCTGCTGGCCATGCTGGTGGGGATGGCGTTCGTGGCCGATCTGCCGCTGGCCGCGTTCGGGGTCGCCTTGGTCATGCTGATCGCCGCGCTCGTCCTCGGCATCATCGTCCCCAACCAGACGGCCACTCCGCCCATGCGGCGGGCCGCGGAACTGATCGAATACGGCTTCGTGGCCGCGGTGCTGCCGCTCGTGTTCTGGGTGACCGACCTCTACTCCCTCGTCCGCGGGCTGTGAACCGGGGGGTCCGCGCCGCGGCGGTGGCCGCGGTGCTCGGGGTGAGCGCGACGCTCGGACTCGGGTCTCCGGTGGCGTATGCCGACCGGCCCGCACCCGTCGATCCCGGTCAACTACCGGCCGGTGATCCGGCGAAACCCTCGCAGGCCACCGAGCGCAAGGCGAATACCGCCTGCAACAGCACCGTTTCCGGCGGCGACGGCCCGACCGTGCCACCCGCGCAGGCCGCCCTCGACCTGCCGCGAGCGTGGCAGTTCTCCGAAGGAGCCGGGCAGGTCGTCGCGGTGATCGATACGGGCGTCGCCCGCCACCCCAGGCTGCCCGGGCTACGCGCCGGCGGCGACTTCGTGGCCAACAGTGGTGACGGCACCGAGGATTGCGACGCGCACGGGACCATCGTGGCCGGCATCATCGGAGCGAGCCGGGCTCCCGGGGAGGGCTTCTCCGGAGTGGCGCCGGCGGCGACGATTCTCACGATCCGCCAGACGAGCGACAAGTACGTCAAAGCGGGCAGCAATGCCACCAAAACGCCGGAAGACCTCTCCAAAGAGGGCTACGGCAATGTCGCCACCATGGCGCAGGCCGTCCGCCGGGCCGCCGATATGGGCGCCACCGTCATCAATATCTCCGAGGTCGCGTGCAGTGCCGGCCCGATCTCCGATGCCTCGCTCGGTGCCGCGCTCGACTACGCCGTCCACCAGAAGAACGTGGTCGTGGTGGCCTCGGCCGGTAACACCGACAACGACAGTTGTAAGGGCAACACCGGCATCCAGGACCCGTTGGACCCCGCGGCCGACCCGTGGAGCAACGCGACCGTCAACGTGACGCCCGCGCGCTACGACGATCTGGTGCTCTCGGTCGGCTCGATCGACGCGAACGGCGCCCCCTCGGAGTTCACCGTCCCGGGCCCCTGGCTCAGTGTCGCCGCACCGGGTGAGAACATCGTCTCCCTCGACGTGCACAGTGGCGGTGTCATCAACGGGACGGTCAATGCCCAGGGCGGCCAGCAGACCATCAACGGCACCAGTTTCGCGGCCCCCTATGTCTCCGGCGTGGTCGCGCTGGTGCGCTCCCGCTTTCCCGAATTGTCCGCTGCCGAGGTGATGAAACGGATCCAGGCGACCGCGCACGCGCCGGCCGAGGGCTGGAACCCGTATGTGGGCTACGGCGCGATCGACCCGATCGCCGCGTTGACCAACGAGGTGCCCGACGAACTACGGCCCAAGCAGCCGAATCCGGCGATCAGCAAGCAGCTCGCGATCCCGGCGCCTCCCACTCCACCGGACCATACCGCCCGCAATGTGGCGCTGATCGGCAGCGGGATCATCGGCGGTGGCCTGGTTCTCGGCTATCTCGCCTCGTTCCCCACCCGCCGCCGCTTCGGCGTCGGCGAAGACGACGCCTGAACCTCTTCACGCCGGCCGCTGCGGCAGGTATATCGCCGGTGCGGTGATCGCCCCGGCCCGAGCTCATCCGGAGGATGCGTTCGACGTTCCGGTGACGCCGGCCCAGGGGAACAGGGCGACGGGCATGGGGAACAGCATGCCCGGGCGGTCTGCGTGGGCGGCCGATTCGACGGTCAGGTGGCGGATCCGCGCAGGCCGCCGGTGTTACCGCGGCCCGGATCACTCGGCGGCAATATCACCCCCGCGGGCAGGTGATCACTTTCCCGTGGCGACCGGCTGTGCGGCCGGTGACGGATCCGGCGCGACCCCGTCGTGTGCGACCAGCGCTTCTTCCCGGCCCAGGCTCGGCCCGGAGGCCAGCAGTCCGACGATGGGCCAGGGCGCGGGCTCGGCCTTCTCCGGCATACCCAGCGCCTTCGCGGCGTCGGCGTTCTTGATGCCGTACCGCACACCGGTATCGGCAATGTAGAAGATGCTGTCCTTGCGGCTGCTGTCCGGTTCTATCCCGGTGGTCTGCACGTAGGCGCCGGTACCCGGCGCCAGGTAGGCGGCGTCGACGTTCTGGCCCGACCCGTCGGCCTGGGCGAGCGGCACCAGTTTCGCGCTGTCCGACATCGGCAGGCCGACCCCTGTCAGGACCTGCAATTCGGCCTTGGTGCCGGTGTTCTCACCGGCCTCCGGGATCGGTTTCCACGACAGGCAGCTCACCGGATGGTCCTTGGGTTCGAGCACGGCCGGGGCCGTCCGCGGGTAGTCGCCCACCCGCAGGGCCGCCGAAACCGGAGCATCCGTGCGTTCGCGCTGGTCGATGGTGTCGTCACCCGGAGTCTGCGGGTTGGAGTTACGAATGATCTCCCCGGTGAGGGCCGAGATGGGCTGCAGCCCATCGGCGAGCACGACGTGGTACTCGGTCCCGGAGGTGCCGACCTGCACGACATCACCGATACGGTGGCCGCTGACCTCGAACCCGGTGGGAGTGGCGCCGGCATCGGCGATATCGGGCCGGACAATGGCCTGCACTTCCGGTATCGCGTTGATCAGGCCCTCGCTCACCGGACGTGGGGTGGCACCGGTGATTTTCAGGGCGTCGGTGACCGCGCGGTCGGCCATATCTATGCGCGCGCGTTTCTTGTCGTAGACCAGATAGGTGTGGTCTTCCCCCTGCACCAGCAACGCCTTGTCCGCGCCCATCGTTGCGGCTTTCGCGCCGAGCTCGAGGTCGCCGGCCAGGACCGAGGTCGTCCGGTCCTGGCTGCCGTCGATCTTCATCTCGTCGCAGATCGTCCACTGGCGGCCGGTACCGGCGGAATCGAAGTGGATCGAGCCGGGTGCCCCGGGGATACCGATCAGCGGACCTCGGGCCTTCTTACCGATCTCGGCTTCCTTCACGATCGACGCGGCCGGGGCCTCACCCGCGGCCAGCCGGGCCGACGCCAGGTTCAACGCGGGGTGCACCACATCGTTGATCACCACATAGACGGCGCCGGATTCCTTGCCGATCAGGATTTTGTTCTGGTCGATCTTGTCCTGCGGGCGGAGCAGAGCCAGCACACCACAGCCGGCGAGGACCACCACCGCCAGGACCAGGCCCACGACATAGGCGCGTACCTGAGAACGCATGGGATCGTGGAGCATTCGCACGTCCCGCCGCACCAGCGCATGTTCCATCCGACGGACCAGGAAGTTGTAACCGCTGATCTGCCACCTGGTTGTGGGCTTTGAAGGCATCGTCTTCCCCCGAACTGTGCTGGTGCTCGCCGAACACAGTACAGTTCGCGAGGACGTAGTTCAGCTCGGCCGCCGATAATCGGCCGACACCGGGTACCTGGGGGACTCTGATGGCCGTTGCAGCCGCAGTGGGGCGCAGGCGCAGCCTGCTTTTCGGGCGTATCTCCATGCGCAATCTGCTCATCGCACAGGTATTCGCGCTCGTCGCGGGCACGGTCACCTTGATCACCGGAGTGAACCCGTGGATCGCGCTGGGAGTCGCGGTCGTCGTCGGAGGCATTCCGCTCGTCCCGGTCGGCCGCCGGGTCCTGCTGGATTGGGTCGGCACCTGGTGGAACTACCGGGCCCACCGTGAATACCGGATCGGGGACAGCAGCGATTTCCGCGGACCCGACGACCGGTCGCTGGGCCTGTACTGGGACGAGAGCCGCGTGGTCGCGGTCGTCGAGGTGCTGCCGCCGCGCGGCGGGCTCACCCGTATCGACCGCACCGCGGTGCACGCCTCCCATCTGCTGCCGATGGCGGAACTGGCGACCTGCCTCGCCCAGCACGACATCCTGCTCAGCGGTATCGACATCATCAGCCACGGCCACCGCAGCCGCTCCGGTACCCCGGCCGGCGCCATCTACGAATCACTGTTGGGGCCACTGCCCGCCACCGCGTATCGCACGGTCTGGCTGGCCATCGGGTTCGATATGGTCGACTGCCCCGGAGCGGCGAACCGGCGCGGCGGCGGCGACGAGGGCGCGGCGCGCGCGGTCACCATCGCGACCCAGCGCATCGTGCGGACGCTGGAAGACGCGGGGTGCGGTTCGCGGGTGCTGACCGCCTCGGAGATCCGGGCGGCCGTCCGGCAGGTGCTGCACGGGGCCGACGCACGCGAGCTGACCCACCGGTGGCGGTACGCCGAACTCGGCAACAGTGTCAACATCGGGTCCGCGATCGATCCGAAACAGCTGGGCTCGGAGATCCTTTCGCAGCTGTGGGTGGCCGAATCCCGGGGCACCACGGTCACCGTCCGGCTGCGTCCCGGCAGTACGGCCGATACCGTGCACGTCGGCGCGGCCTGGCGGTCCACTCTCCGGGAACTCCCCGAGAAGACCGCGTCCAAGGGCATGGTCTCGATGAACGGCCGGCACCGCGACGGGCTGCTCGCGCAGCTGCCGATCGGTATCCCCGATGTCGAGGATGTCGTCCCCACCGCCGAGTACCCGATCGATGTGCTGGACGCGCTGGCGCTGCCGTCGTCGGGCTGTGGACAGCTGATCGGGTCGGACGACGAGGGCAACGGTGTGGCACTGCGGCTCGTCGGCGCCGGTATCTCGTCGGTGTACGTGGCGGGCGAACTGTATCTCGCGCAGCAGCTGGTGTTCCGCGCGCTGGCCGTCGGTGAACGGATCCTGGTGCGTACCGACCGCCCCCAGGCCTGGTATCAGCTGATCGAGACGATCGGCAATCCGGAACGGTTGATGCTGGCCGTCGAAATGCACCAGTCCGATGCCATGTTCACCGCGACCGTGGTCGACGGTGTCCTGGCTCCCGCGCCGCACGCCGGTATCACCACGATCTATGTGACCGGCGACCCGATGGGCTGGCCGGCCACCAAACCCGATCTGTCGATCCAGCAACCCGGCGCGATCGGTAACCGGGTCGTTGTCCGTACCGCGACCACCCAGATCCCGCTGAACCTGGTCTCCATCCCCCGGGAGCACACCTACATCGGCGAACCCCGGACCCGGCAGCCCGCGCCCCAGGGCCACCCGGCGGCCCACCAGCCTCAGCACCGCTGACACGTCCCGGCACCACACCGGCCTTGCGGTCGCACCACCCGCTCGTCCCACCGTCGACCCGCATCGATCCGCCGATGGTCGCCCGACCGTGCCGCCGGGTTCTCGGAGCCTGTATTCCCGGCCGGCCTGCCATCCGTTCACCTCCGCGAGTAGCGGCAGACGCCCGGCGCCGAGCCTTACGAGGCCCACAAGGGTCGACGGCCGTCCCCCGTACTCACCGGCTCCGCCGAGAACTCAGCCCGGATAAGGGTCGACGGCCCGCGCTCCACGCAGCACCCCACCCCACCAGGCGAGTTGGGTGAGCATCCGGTCCGCCGCGTCGATCGCGGCACCGTCGCCCGTGTCGCCCGCCGCGTCGAACTGTTTGCGCGCCCGGTGGAAGCTCACCGATTCACGTACCGAGACCATATGGATCTCGGCCACCACCTGGCGGAGTTGTTCCACCGCGCGCAAGCCACCCGAGAGGCCGCCGTAGGACACGAAACCCACCGGTTTGGCCCGCCATTCGTGTTTCGCGCTGTCGAAGGCGGTTTTCACCGAGGCCGGGTAGCCGTGGTTGTACTCCGAGGTCACCACGGCGAAAGCATCCGCGGCCGCGAGCCTTTCACGGAATCGTGCGGTCTCCGGGGTCTCGGTGAGATCGAGCGGCAGCGGGACGTCCAGCAGGTCGAGCACGCCGATATCGAATTCGGGCCGGGCCCGGGCCGTGCGCAGGAACCAGTCGGCGACCACGGGCGCGAAGCGTCCGGGCCGGACACTGGCGACGATCACCTCTAGTCGCAGGGGCGTATCCACCGGACGAGACTATCCCGCGGCCGCGCGGAGCCGCGGGATGGTTTCAGGGCAGTTCGAAGGGCAGCGCGACCCCGGCGTGGACCCGGCAGTGCTCGCAGGGCTCGGTATCGGCGACCGCGGCCACCGCGCTGTGGACGAGTTCCTTGAACGGCCCGATATTGCGTTCGAATTCGGCGAACACGTCGGCCGCGCGGACGCCTTCGCCCTCGGTGACCCCCGCGTCCAGATCGGTGACCAGCGCGATCGCCGCGTAACACATCTCCAGTTCGCGGGCGAGTACTGCCTCCGGATAGCCGGTCATATTGACCAGGTCCCAGCCCTGGGCGGCGAACCAGCGGCTCTCGGCGCGGGTGGAGAAGCGCGGTCCCTGGATGACGGCCATGGTGCCGTGCGGGTGGACGTGCACCGCGCTGTCGGCGGATTTCACCGCGGTCGCGCGCAGGTCGGCGCAGTAGGGATCGGCGAAGGAGACGTGGATGCCGTTACCGTCGAAATAGGTCTGCGGGCGGCCGGAGGTGCGGTCGACGAGTTGATCGGGGATGACCACGGCGCCCGGTCCCCAGTCGGGCCGCAGACTGCCGACCGCGCAGGGGGCGTAGATCCGGCGCACGCCGATCGAGCGCAGTGCCCACATATTGGCCTGGTAGGGCACGGTGTGCGGGGAGTACTCGTGCCGTGCTCCGTGCCGCGGGAGGAAAGCCACCGGGCGGCCGTCGACCTCCCCCACCGCGATCGGCGCGCTCGGGTCGCCGTAGGGGGTTCTCACCGTGACCGCGTCCGTGGCGCCGTCGAAGAAATCGTAGAATCCACTACCGCCGATGACGGCCAGCGCGGGCCGATCCTGGGAAGTCATGGTCTCGATTGTTCCGCGTAGCCGGCATGGGCGCACAGGCGAGGGCCCGTACCTGACAAGCCCGGACCGGAGATGTACCCTAGGGGGGTATGAACGGTCCTCTCGACCGGCGCAGAGGAGACAATCGGTGACTTCCACACCCACCACGGCGGGATCCGCCGACGAGACGGGGACCGGCCACACGTCCCACGATCACGCGAACCACGGCTACATCACCGCCAAGGACGACTACCTCAAGCGGTTGCGCCGGATCGAAGGACAGGCGCGCGGCCTGCAGCGGATGGTGGAGGAGGAGAAATACTGCATCGATATCCTCACCCAGGTCTCCGCGATGACCAAGGCCCTGCAGGCGGTCGCGATGGGGTTGCTGGAGGACCATATCAGCCACTGTGTGGTGGACGCGGCCGTCGCCGGCGGTCCGGATGCCGAGGCCAAGATCAAGGAAGCCACCGACGCGATCGCCCGGCTGGTTCGTTCCTGAGCGCTACGCCGGGTGGGCCCCCGCTCGGGCGGCCCACCCGCCGGGTCAGGACTGCTGGACGAGCAGTGGCGCCAGGGCGCGCAGCGTGGCCAGGTAGTCCTGGTCGAGAACCTGGAGGGCGAGGTGATCGGCGCCCGCCTCGATATGACGGCGGACCTGCGCCGCGACCTGGTCGGGCGACCCGTGCACGGCGAGCGCGTCGAGCAGGCGGTCGCTGCCCGGTGTGGCGATGTCCTCGTCGGTGAAGCCGAGACGCCGCAGGTTGGTGGTGTAGTTGCGCAGGCCGAGGTACATCTCGACCACGGTGCGACCGGTGGCGCGGGCGCTGTCGGGATCGGTGTCCACGACGAGCTTCTGTTCGGGCACCAGCAGCGCGTCACCGACGATCTCGCGGGCCTGCGCGGTGTGCTCCGGAGTCGTGAGGTAGGGCAGCGCGCCCGCGGTACGGTCCGCCGCCAGCTTCAGCACCTTCGGGCCGAGCGCGGCGAGCATCCGGCCGGAGACCGGGACCCGGGCCGCGTCCAGTTCGTCGAGGTATTCGACCAGTGCCTCGTAGGGGGAACGGTAGGGCTGGTTCGCCTCCGGGTGACCGCAGCCGATGCCGAGCACGAACCGGCCCGGGAACCGCTGCTCGATCCGATGGAAGGATTCGGCGGTTTCGGCGGCGGGCGCGGTCCAGATGTTGACGATGCTCGTGCCGACCTTCAGGCTCTCGGTGGACGCCAGCAGGTCCTCCACCACCGGGAGGTCGGCGCTCGGCGAGCCGCCGAGCCACAGGGCCCCATAGCCGAGTCGCTCGAGTTCCGCCGCCGCTTCCGGGGTGAACAGCTTGTAGAAGCGCCATACGCCGTATCTTCCGAGATCGATCGTCATAACTACCGCAACCTTGTCGTCGAGGGAACCTATTCCAGCCCCGACCCTAACCCGTCGTCCGGCTCGGCCCGGACCGCGAGGCCTACTCGGTGTGCGTGCCGCACACACACGCCTTCTGCCCGGCCCCGACGGTCGGCACGCGCGATCAGATACAGCAGTCTCCCGCAGGAACCGACCGCGTCTCCCGGGTCTGCGCGTTGCGGGCGGCCAGCTCCGGTTCCGCCGGGTAGTCGACCGCGACGAGGCTCAGCCCGTGCGCCGGCGCCACGGTCACCGAACTCGACCGGCTCCGCTCGGCCAACAGCCCCGCGACCCACTCCGGTGTCCGGCGGCCCTCCCCCACCGCGAGCACCGCGCCGACCAGGCTGCGCACCATCGACCAGCAGAAGGCGTCGGCGCTGACATAGGCCTCCAGCCGGTCCCCGTCCCGTACCCAGTCGTACCGTTGGAGTTCGCGAACGGTCGTCGCGCCCTCCCGGCGCCGGCAGAAGGCCGCGAAATCGTGCAGACCCAGCAGTGCGTGGGACGCCGCGCGCATGGCCGATACATCGACCGGGCGACAACCCACCACGCTGCGCGCGGCCAGCGGGTCGGCACCATAGGGCGCCGTGGTGAGACGGTAGATGTAGTGGCGGCGGACCGCCGAGAAGCGGGCGTCGAATTCGGCGGGCACGGCACGGACACCGGTGATCCGGACATCCTTGGGCAGGAATTTGGCCATCCGGTGCACGAGTTTGTCCCCGTCCACCTCCGCCGCGGTATCGAAATGTGCGACCTGCCCCTCGGCGTGCACCCCGGCGTCGGTGCGGCCGGCGACCGTCAACTGCACCGGTTCACGCAGCACCTTCCCCAGCGATTCCTCCAGCACACCCTGCACGGTCCGCAGACCGGGCTGGCGGGCCCAGCCGACGAACTCGGTGCCGTCGTAGGAGATATCCAGGCGGAACCGGGCGACCTCCGGCGGCGGTACCGGCGTGATCGCTGTTTTCCCGCGCGACCCGCTCGCGGACCCGGCCACCGTGGCGGACCCGCCGGCCGCCCGCGGGGCGGAACCGCGCGGGACCGAACCGGTCGTCGCGTATCCCGGCTCGTGTTCGCTCACCAGACCATCCTCCGGATACGGGACGAGCCCGCACGCCCGTAGTGGGCGGCGGGCTCGTCGACGAACCGGGAACCCGCGTCGCACGCGTCCCCGGCAGACGAATTACGCCTTGTCGTCGGCCTTCTCCGCGGCCTTGTCCTCGGCCGCGGCTTCCTCGGCCGGAGCCTCGGCGGCTTCGGCTTCGGTCTCGGCTTCGGGGGCCTTCTCCTCCGCCTTCTGCGACGCGGCGACCCGGCGGGCGCGATCGGCTTCGTTGGTCGCGGTCTGTTCCCGGACCAGCTCGATGATCGCCATCGGGGCGTTGTCTCCCTTACGCGGCAGGGTCTTGATGATCCGGGTGTAGCCGCCGTTGCGGCCCTCGAACGACGGACCGATCTCGGCGAAGAGATCGTGCACGACGTCCTTGTTCCGGATCACCCGGAGCACCTCGCGGCGGTCGGCCAGGGTGCCGGCCTTGGCCTTGGTGACCAGTTTCTCGGCGTAGGGGCGCAGCGCCTTGGCCTTGGCCTCGGTGGTCGTGATCCGACCGTGCTCGAAGAGCGCCGTGGCCAGATTGGCGAAGATCGCCTTCTGGTGCGACGCCGACCCGCCGAAGCGAGCACCCTTCTTGGGCTTGGGCATTGTGGGTTCTCCTTGGTAAAGGCCGTTTCGGGGCGCCTACCCCGGCGGCCTAGAGCTGTTCGGTTTCGGCGTAGTCCTGCTCGCCGCCGTCGTTATCGCTGAAAGTGCCGCTGTCGGACCAGGTTCCGGTGCTCGCGTCGTAGCCGACCACGCTGGACGGGTCGAAGGACGCGGGGCTGTCCTTGAGCGAAAGGCCCAGCGTGTGCAGCTTGACCTTGACCTCGTCGATGGACTTCTGGCCGAAGTTGCGGATATCCAGCAGATCCGATTCGGTCCGCGCCACCAGCTCGCCGACGGTGTGCACACCCTCGCGCTTCAGGCAGTTGTAGGAACGGACGGTGAGGTCCAGATCCTCGATCGGCAGCCCGAAGGAGGCGATGTGATCCGCCTCGGCCGGGGAGGGGCCGATCTCGATACCTTCGGCTTCGACGTTCAGCTCACGGGCCAGGCCGAACAGTTCGACCAGGGTCTTGCCCGCCGAGGCGAGCGCGTCCCGCGCGCTGATGGAGTTCTTGGTCTCCACGTCCAGGATGAGCCGGTCGAAGTCGGTGCGCTGCTCGACACGGGTGGCCTCGACCTTGTAGGTCACCTTGAGCACCGGCGAGTAGATCGAATCCACCGGGATCCGGCCGATTTCCGCACCGGTCGCCTTGTTCTGCACCGCCGGGACATAACCGCGACCACGCTCGACGACCAGCTCGATCTCGAGCTTGCCCTTGTCGTTCAGGGTGGCGATATGCATATCCGGGTTGTGCACGACCACACCCGACGGCGGCACGATGTCATCGGCGGTGACGGTCCCCGGGCCCTGCTTGCGCAGGTACATGGTGACCGGCTCGTCCTCTTCGGAGGACACGACCAGGCCCTTGAGGTTCAGGATGATGTCGGTGACATCCTCCTTCACACCGGGCACGGTGGTGAACTCGTGCAGAACGCCGTCGATGCGGATGCTGGTCACCGCGGCCCCCGGGATCGAGGACAGCAGGGTGCGCCGCAGCGAGTTACCGAGGGTGTACCCGAAGCCCGGCTCGAGCGGTTCGATGGTGAACTTCGACCGGTTGTCGGCGATGACCTCTTCGGTGAGGGTCGGACGCTGGGAAATCAGCATGGGATCAATCCTCCTGTTTTGGGCGCCCGCTATTTGACGCCTCGTCTAGGGGTTGTGCGGGCCGTCGCGGTTCGGCGACCCACACCAGCGGCGCAGCTGTTACTTCGAGTAGTACTCGACGATCAGCTGTTCCTGCAGCGGCACATCGATCTGCGCGCGTTCCGGCAGCGAGTGCACCAGGATGCGGAGCCGGCCCGGGATGACCTGGAGCCAGCCGGGGACCGGACGGTCACCGACGGTCTCCCGCGCCACCTGGAACGGCAGGGTCGCCAGCGACTTCTCCTTGACATCGATGATGTCGTACTGGGTGACCTGGAAAGAAGGAACGTTGACCTTCTTGTTGTTCACCAGGAAGTGGCCGTGGCTGACAAGCTGGCGGGCCTGGCGGCGGGTACGGGCCAGACCGGCGCGGTACACGACGTTGTCCAGCCGGGTCTCCAGCAGACGCAGCAGGTTGTCACCGGTCTTGCCCTTGAGGCGGTTGGCCTCTTCGTAGTACCGGCGGAACTGCCGCTCCATGACACCGTAGGAGAAGCGGGCCTTCTGCTTCTCCTGCAGCTGGAGCAGGTACTCGCTCTCCTTGATCCGCGCGCGGCCGTGCTGGCCGGGCGGGTAGGGGCGACGCTCGAAAGCCTGGTCACCGCCTACCAGGTCGACGCGCAGGCGACGCGATTTGCGGGTGATGGGTCCGGTGTAACGGGCCATTGTGCTCTACCTTCCTTCCCGCTTAGACGCGACGCCGCTTGGGCGGACGGCAGCCGTTGTGCGGCTGCGGAGTGACATCGGAGATGGTGCCCACTTCCAGGCCGGCGGCCTGCAGCGAACGGATCGCGGTCTCGCGGCCCGAACCCGGGCCCTTGACGAACACGTCGACCTTCTTCACACCGTTCTCCTGCGCCTTGCGGGCCGCGTTCTCGGCGGCCAGCTGCGCGGCGAACGGGGTCGACTTGCGCGAACCCTTGAACCCGACATGACCCGACGACGCCCAGGAGATGACGTTGCCGGAAGGATCGGTGATGGACACGATCGTGTTGTTGAACGTGCTCTTGATATGCGCGTGACCGTGCGGGACGTTCTTCTTTTCCCTGCGGCGCGACTTCTGGCTCTTCTTCGGGCCTGAGGCCCGGGACTTCGGAGGCATCGCTTATCCCCTACTTCTTCTTGCCGGCGACGGTGCGCTTCGGGCCCTTGCGGGTGCGCGCGTTGGTCTTGGTGCGCTGGCCGTGGACCGGGAGGCCACGACGGTGACGCAGGCCCTGGTAGCAGCCGATCTCGATCTTGCGACGGATATCGGCCTGGACCTCACGACGCAGGTCACCTTCGACCTTGAGGGACGAGCCCTCGATGTAGTCACGCAGCTGCGTGACCTGCTCGTCGGTGAGATCCTTCGAGCGCAGGTCCGGGCTGACGCCCGTCGCGGCCAGGATCTCCTTGGAGCGGGTACGACCGACGCCGTAGATGTAGGTCAGTGCGATCTCCATGCGCTTCTCGCGCGGGAGGTCGACGCCCATGAGACGTGCCATCTGGCAGTTTCCTTAACTGTTGCGGAGGTCTGCTCCCTGTCCGTCCCCTCGTCTGGTGGGGCCCCGGCCTCCGTTCCGGGGGTAGGCACGCACACCTTCCGGGTCACCCCGGAAAAATCCTCAGTGTGCGGCTGGAGCTGGGAGGTCTTCTGCGTGCCAGTCCGAACCGCGTTCGGTGCTCAGGCCCGGTGTCAGCCCTGCCGCTGCTTGTGCCGCAGGTTGTCGCAGATCACCATGACCCGGCCGTTACGCCGGATCACCTTGCACTTCTCGCAGATCTTCTTGACGCTCGGCTGAACCTTCACGTCCGTCCAATCTTTCGTAGCGGCCCACACCTACGGGTGTGGACACAGTTGACCCCGGTCGGGTACGACCGGGGAAATCTCGGGGAGCGAGCCGGGGCCCACTCGTTCACTTGTAGCGGTAGACGATCCGACCGCGGGACAGGTCGTACGGCGACAGCTCGACGACGACCCGGTCCTCCGGCAGGATGCGGATGTAGTGCTGACGCATCTTGCCGCTGATATGCGCGAGGACCTTGTGCCCGTTCTCGAGCTCGATCCGGAACATCGCATTCGGCAACGGCTCGACAACCCGCCCCTCGACCTCGATGGCCCCGTCTTTCTTCGCCATATCCTCCGCGATCCCGGTTACACTCAACCTGGTCTGATTGCCCTGGTACTGCCCGCGGGACCGGCCGGCGCACACCGGTGCGACCGCCGGAACGGCACACCGTGTACAACGGCGAACACGACAACCGATCGCACACGAACAGGCGGCGCTTTGATACACCGCCTGGTCAGCTTACCGGTAGGGATGTGATCGGGCAAAAAGGGGTACTCTCCGCGAGGCGCGTCACACCCCGGACCCGGCTCCCCGGCACTGAGTGCAAGGGTGGTTGTCGCGTAAACTGGCCGCAGTCCGAGGTCGACCACTCCAGGAGGGGACCGGTGAGCCGCAGCAACGACGGCCTCCCCATGCTGCCGCCATGGCTGGCCGATACCGAGGTCACCGGGGTCGGCGAGGGGAATTTCCGCAACTACGAGCCCCCGCCGGTCCAGAATCTGCCCCAGGACGAGGTCATTCCCGAAACCCCCGAACCACCGGACGGCTTCTTCGCCCGCCGCGGCCGCGGCGAGGACCGTGCCGCCGAGAGCGACAAGAAAAAGGGTAAGGGCTGGTTCCGGAACAAGAACAAGGACCAGCCGTCACTCGAGGAACGCGTCGGGGAGCTCCTCCCGAACAACAGCGGCCCCCGCCCCGCCCAGCGCAACAATTGGGCCGAGGCGACCGGCCGGCACGAGTGGGCCACGCCCCGGCCGGAGGGCGCCGAATCGGCACGCCATGCCGGCGCCGACCCGTCCCAGCAGGCCGAGCAGGGCACGCCGGCGCCGTATCCGCCCGCCGACCGGCCCGACGTGCCGGCTCCGCCCGCACCCGGCCCGGGACCGCAGTGGGGCCCGGACGGCGCGCCGGCGCCCACGGCGGCACCGAATGCTTTCCGTGCCCCGGCGACCGATCCACCGGAGCAGCCGGGCGAGCCGGCGCCGGAGTTCGACCGGTTGCGCCCGCACCATCCGATCCCGCCGCAGCCGGCGCCCGAGCCGCGGCCCACCGGCGCGGACGAGTGGGCCGCCGGCGCGGCCGGACCCGCCGCTCCGGCCCCCACCCCACCGCCGCTGCTACCGCCGCTGCCGGATCCACCCGCCGACACTTCACGCCCCGACGAGGGGCCGGCGCCGCAGCAGCCGTTGCGGCGCCTTCCCGATCTGCCGCCGTCTCCTTCCGAGGCCACGGCCGACGCGGGTACCGCCGACGAGCCGGCGCCTTCCGCCGAATCGTCCGCGCCCGCTTCCCCCGGTCCGGCCGATGCGCCGGTGCCCGCCCCGGATTCGTTCACGGCGCCCGATACCTTCACCGCTCCGGAACCCTCCCCCGCACCGGAGGCCGCCCCGGCACCGGAGCCTTACCCGACGCCGGATCCCTTCCGGGCTCCGGAGAGCACCGCCCCGCCGGCAC
>NZ_JBKOOL010000038.1:0-38704 GCF_046764065.1 Nocardia sp. NPDC002869 | reverse complement strand
CGCTGCGCTCCTTCGCTCCGTCGGTCCAGAATCGGGGGCGGGCCCCGACCATGGAGGTAGGCCATCCGGAATAGACGGAAGGTGCATGCTGTCGTGCGCCTTGACCGGCCTGGGGAGGATCACGTCACTGTAAGTGCTCAATGGTCACCGATCTATGGACGGCCGGCCGCACATCGCGGGAGACCGCCCTCCACGGAAAAACCCCGCTGCCCGGAAGGTCAGCGGGGTTTTGCTCATGCGGTGACCGGCGCCGGATGCGCCGCCACCGGCTCAGTGCTTCTCGGGGCCCAGGTAGTACTCGAAGACCAGGCCGCCGGCGGCGGTCAGGACCAGGATCACGCCGAGCCCGAGCAGCCACGGCTCGAAGAAGGCGAAGCCCAGGGCCGTCACCGAGGCGGCGCCGGCCAGCAGGATGGGCCAGAAGCTGCCGGGCGAGAAGAAGCCCAGGTCGCCGGCGCCGTCCACGATCTCGGCGTCCTCGTAGTCCTCCGGGCGCAGATCGAGCCGGCGGGCGACGAAGCGGAAGTAGGTACCGATGATCAGCGACAGACCGGCGGTCAGCACGATCGCCGTGGTGCCGGCCCATTCGATACCGGTCCGCGACTGGGCGGTGAAGAAGCCGTAGATGACGCCCACGAGAACGAAGAACACCGTGAGCAGTTCGAACAGCCGTGCTTCGATCCTCATCTCAGATCAGTCCTCACTTGCTTTCGGTGGTGTCGGTCTTGACCGTGCGATCGGTGTTGAACGGCTGGGTCGAGGTGGCCACCGGCGATTCGCCGATGGATTCGAGCGCGGCGGCATTCGTCATACCCGATTCCCGCGCCTGGATGTAGCGCTGGAACTTGTCCGGCGAGACCGCGCGGACCTCGAAGTTCATCATCGAGTGGAAAGTGCCGCACATCTCCGCGCAGCGGCCCACGAAGGCGCCTTCCCGGTCGATCTCGCTGATCTGGAAGACGTTGTCGGAGTTGTTCTCCTTCGGGTTCGGCATGACGTCCCGCTTGAAGAGGAACTCCGGAACCCAGAACGCGTGGATGACGTCCGCGGCGGCGAGCTGGAACTCGATCACCTTGCCGGTCGGGAGCACCAGGACGGGGACCTCGGTGCTGCTGCCGATCGTTTCGATCTTGTTGTAGTGCAGGTAGGACAGGATGTCGTTCTCGGGACGGCCGTGCACCGGGCCGGGCTGCGGATGGCCCTCTTCGTTGGTGCGGTCGGCGTACTCCTTCAGCTGCTGCTGGTTGGCGTCCTCCCGCACCGTGTCGACACCGTTGTAGGTGAACCCGTTCTTCAGGTCGACATCGCGGTAGCCGAACTTCCAGTTCCACTGGAACGCGGTGACGTCGACGACCACATCCGGGTTGTCGACCTTCTCGTGCACGTAGTTCTGCACGACCACGGTGAAGTAGAACAGCACCGCGATGATGACGAACGGAATCGCGGTGTAGGTCAGTTCGAGCGGCACGTTGTAGCCGGTCTGCCGGGGGAACTCCGGCGAATTCTTCTTCTTGCGGTGGAAGACCACGGTCCAGAAGGTCAGTCCCCAGACCAGCACACCCATGATGAGGGCGGCGACCACCGACCAGGTCCACAGTTCCCGCATCCGGTGGGCCTGCGGGGTGACACCCGAGGGCCAGCCGAACCGCAACCACACATTGTCGATCGAGCAGCCGGATACGAGCATGGTGGTGATCCCGAGGGATACCGCCAGGCCCGCCCGCCGCAGGACACGACCCCGCCGCCGGGCAGGCCGTGCCCCGATCTCGTCGCTCGCCTTGTGCGCCACGCTCAACGCCTTCCTGGTCGCCACACATTCCGACACCGCATCCCCGTGGCGGGACCCGCCGCCGGGGATACTGACAAACAGCTCGTTCGGGCTACCCGGGCGGCTCCGCGCACCGCGCGACACCACCCGGAACAGTCCGAGTACTACGCAGCGTAGACCAAACACGCGCCCGGTACGCCGTCGGGTCGGCTTCGACACTCCGTACAGTGGCGCACGGGGCGGACGGAGGTGTATCGCACGGGGAATCGATACGTGCGGCATACTCGGACACTAGATTTCGCCCGCCGCGCCGGCTCCCCCGGGCGCGGATCCCCGACCAGTGGAAACGAGGTTAGCGCCGCAGTGTGTGGACTGCTCGGATTTCTGACATCCGATACCGCAGCGCCGGAAACGGTGCAGCGGGTATACGACGCGCTGCACTGTGTGCGGCACCGCGGGCCGGACGAGCGCGGCACCTGGCACGACGACCAGCTGATCTTCGGTTTCAACCGGCTGTCGATCATCGATATCGAGCATTCGCACCAGCCGCTGCGCTGGGGCCCGGCCGAGGACCGGCAGCGCTACGCGCTGACCTTCAACGGCGAGATCTACAACTATCTGGAACTTCGCGAAGAACTGGCCGGTGAGCGCGCGACCGAATTCGGTGACGAACCCATGTTCGCGACCGAGGGCGACGGCGAGGCCATCGTCGCGGCCTTCCACTACTGGGGCCCGGAGGCGGTCCGGCGGCTGCGCGGCATGTTCGCCTTCGCGATCTGGGACACCCACACCCGGGAGTTGTTCGTCGCGCGCGACCCGTTCGGTATCAAGCCGCTGTTCCTGGCCACCGGCCCGGGCGGTACGGCGTTCGGCAGCGAGAAGAAGAGCCTGCTGGAACTGCTGCCCGATCTCGGCCTCGACGAATCCCTCGACCACCGGGCGCTCGAGCACTACACGGTGCTGCAGTACGTCCCGGAGCCGGAGACGCTGCACGCCGGTATCCGCCGGCTGGAGTCGGGCAGCTACGCGGTGGTCCGGCCGGGGGCGCAGCCGGAGATCACCCGCTATTTCGTCCCCGGATTCGGCGTCCGCCCCTTCGCCGCCGGGTCGGAACAGGCCCGCTACCGGGAGATCGCCGCGGCGCTCGAGGATTCGGTCGCCAAACATATGCGCGCCGATGTCACCGTCGGCTCCTTCCTGTCCGGCGGTATCGACTCCACCGCCATCGCGGCGCTGGCCATGCGGCACAACCCGAAACTGATCACCTTCACCACCGGTTTCGAGCGGGAGGGCTATTCCGAGGTCGATGTGGCCGCGGAGAGCGCGGCCGCGATCGGGGCCCGGCATATCGTCAAGGTGGTCTCCCCGGCGGAGTTCGCCGCCGCCATTCCGGAGATCGTCTGGTACCTCGACGACCCGGTGGCCGATCCGGCGCTGGTGCCGCTGTACTTCGTCGCCAAAGAGGCACGTAAGCACGTCAAGGTGGTGCTGTCCGGCGAGGGCGCCGACGAACTGTTCGGCGGCTACACCATCTACCGGGAGCCGTTGTCGCTGGCACCGTTCGAGAAGCTGCCCCGCGGGTTGCGCCGGCTGGCCGGAAAGGTCTCCGACCTCATCCCGGACGGCACCCGCGGCAAGAGCCTGCTGCACCGGGGGTCTTTACCCCTCGAGCAGCGGTACTACGGCAATGCGCGCAGTTTCAGCGACGCGCAGCTGCGGTCGGTGCTGCGGGAGTTCCGCCCGGAGTGGACCCATCAGGACGTCACCGCCGCGATCTACGACCGGTCGGCCGGCTGGGACCCGGTCGCGCGGATGCAGCATCTGGATCTGTTCACCTGGTTGCGCGGTGACATCCTGGTCAAGGCCGACAAGATGACCATGGCGAATTCGCTGGAACTGCGGGTGCCGTTCCTGGACTCCGAGGTCTTCCGGGTGGCCGAGCAGATCCCGCTGGAGCAGAAGATCACCAAGGACACCACCAAGTACGCGCTGCGGCAGGCGCTCGAGGGCATCGTCCCGGGTCATGTGCTGCACCGCGCGAAACTCGGGTTCCCGGTGCCGCTGCGGCACTGGCTGCGCGGGACCGAACTCTACGACTGGGCCCGGCAGCAGATCGCCGAATCGCAGACCGATCATCTGCTGGACAAGGCCGCGATCACCGCCATGCTCGACGCGCACCGAGCCGGGGATTCCGATCACAGCCGCCGCCTGTGGACACTGCTGGTGTTCATGATCTGGCACGGGATCTTCGTGGAGGAGCGGATCAAGCCGGAGATCTCCGAACCCACCTATCCGGTCCAGGTCTAGCCCTGCCGACACCGAGGCCCCGCTCACCGAGGTGAGCGGGGCTCGATCGTTGCTACCGGCGGTTCAGCGCAGCAGTGACTCGAGTTCGGCGGCCGCGTCCGCGCCGTAGGCCTCGCCGAGCCGTTTGAGCGCGGCATCGGCATCCAGCGTCCATTCCTGGGTGCCGACCGTCTCCAGCACGAGTACCGCGACCAGCGAGCCGAGCTGCGCCGCGCGTTCGAGGGTCAGGCCGGCGGCGTGGGCGGTGAGGAAGCCGGCCCGGAACGCGTCACCGACACCGGTCGGATCCACCTTGGCGTACTCCGGCACGGCCTCGACGCGTACCTTGCTGCCGTCGGTGTCGACCACCAGCACACCGTCCTTGCCGAGGGTGGCGACCCGCACACCCACCCGGGTGGCGATCTCGTCCTCGGTGAGGCCCGTCTTCTGCTTGAGCAGACCCCATTCGTACTCGTTGGTGAACAGGTAGGTGCTGCCCTCGATGAGCTGGACGGCCTGGTCGCCGTCCAGGCGTGCCAGCTGCTGGGACGGATCGGCGGCGAAAGGAACGCCCAGTTCCCGGCATTCGGCGGTATGCCGCAACATCGCCTCGGGATCGTTCGCGCCGACCAGGACCAGGTCGAGTTGCCGTTCCTCGGCCAGCGCCGTGAGCGAGATATCGCCCGCTTCGCTCATCGCGCCGGGATAGAACGAGGCGATCTGGGCCATGTCCTCATCGGTGGTGCAGACGAACCGGGCGGTGTGCGCGGACTCGGACACCCGGACCACCGAGCAGTCGACACCGTGGGACTCCAGCCACTGCCGGTATTCGTCGAAATCGCGCCCCACCGAACCGATGAGCAGCGGCGACTGCTTCAGCAGGCCCATGGCGTAGGCGATGTTGCCGGCGACGCCGCCACGGCGGATCACCAGGTCGTCGACGAGGAAACTCAGCGAGACATGCTCGAGCTGATCGGGCAGCAGCACATCGGCGAATCGGCCGGAGAAACGCATGAGGTGGTCGGTCGCGATGGATGCGGATACAGCTATGGACACGTAGGTCGGCCCCTTCGGAATCAGCGCGAACAAGAAAGTGAACGGGGCCTTGCCCCCAGGTTCACCGTATCAATTCGCCGGGGCTACGACTACGTGTCGTAACCGGCCTCGTGACAAATAAATGATCACGTGACCCGGGTGGATCCAGAATGCCGGGCCGGCGCTGTCACCGGCCCGGAAGCACTCAGTTGAAGGAGTCGCCGCAGGCGCAGGAGCCGGTGGCGTTGGGGTTGTCGATGGTGAAGCCCTGCTTCTCGATCGTGTCGACGAAGTCGATCGCGGCGCCCTGGACGTACGGCGCGCTCATCCGGTCGACGGTCAGGGTGACGCCGCCGAATTCGGCGGTCAGATCGCCGTCGAGGGTGCGATCGTCGAAGAAGAGCTGGTAACGCAGACCCGCGCAGCCGCCCGGCTGCACCGCGATCCGCAGCGCGAGGTCGTCCCGGCCCTCCTGATCGAGCAGCGCCTTGGCCTTACCCGCGGCAGCATCGGTCAGCTGCACACCGTGGGTGGTGGTGGCGGTGTCGTTCTGCACACTCATGAACTCTCCTATGGACAGCGTGGTCGGTCCGTGAACAGCGCACGGTTCCGGGTGTCACAACACCCTCGGACGGGCTGCTATTCCCCATCTTGCCATCTCCTGGGCCCGCGGCCACACCACCCGTGCCACAGATGGCGGCGCATCCGGGTGAGCCGGGCCACGCCGGCCCGGCGGGGTGATCGGCCGCACCCCGGCCACCGCCCCGTTCACGGCCGGGGCGGGTGACCGATTAGCCTGGTTACCGTGAAGTTGTTCCGACGCGGTGAGCCCAGCGGTACCGACGTGCCCGCTGACGGCTCGCGGGCCGCGACCGCCACCGAGGCCGATGCGGCCCCGGCCAAGGCCGCGCCTACGGCAGGCAAGGGCCGGCCCACCCCGAGTCGGCGCGACGCCGAGGGCAGGCGCCGCGGCCCGGTCGCCCCACCCCCCATGACATCGAAGGAAGCGCGCGCCCGGCGCAAGGAGACCCGCGGTTCCAAGGAGGATCGCAAGGCGGCCTCCGCCGAGCGTCGCGCCGCCGCCCAGGACCGTCGCGCCCGGATGCTGGCGGGTGAGGACAAGTACCTGCTGCCCCGCGATCAGGGCCCGGTGCGCGCCTTCGTCCGCGATATCGTCGACGGCCGCCGCAACCTGGTCGGCCTGTTCATGCCGATGGCGCTGCTGCTGATCCTGTCCATGTTCGCGGCTCCCGCGTGGCAGTCGATCGTCACGCTGGCCATGCTGGTCATGATGGTCTTCATGATCGCCGAGGGCTTCCTGCTCGGCCGGGTCGTCAACCGCCGGGTGCGGGAACGTTTCCCGAAGTCCACCGATACCGGGTTCCGGCTCGGCTGGTACGCGTTCGTGCGCGCCTCTCAGATGCGCAAGATGCGCGCGCCGAAGCCGCGGGTCTCCCCCGGCGACGCGATCTGATCCACGGGTGCCCGAATCCGTCTCTGCCCCTGGGCAGCGCACCCTCGTGCTCGGTGGTGCGCGTTCGGGTAAATCCGCGTTCGCCGAATCCCTCATCACCGGCGGCGCGGTGCGCTATCTGGCCACCGCGATCCCCGATCCCGCGGATACCGATTTCGCCGACCGGATCGCCGCGCACCGGGCCCGCCGTCCCGCGGCGTGGACGGTGATCGACGCCGCCGATCCGGCGGCCGAACTGCGCACCGCCCATCCCGGCGCCACCCTGGTCGACGATATCGGCACCTGGCTGACCGCCCGGCTCGACCGCGCGGGCTGGGATGCCCCGCGTGGCACGATCGGCCCGGATACCGACGTTCTCGTCGACGCCGTCGCCGGCTATCGCGGCCGGCTGGTGCTCGTCACCCCGGAGGTCGGACTGGGCGTGATCCCCGCGACCCGGTCGGGCCGGTTGTTCCGCGACGAGATCGGCACCGTGAATCAGCGACTCGCCCAGGTCTGCGACGAGGCTTTTCTCGTGGTCGCCGGACTGCCACTGCGCCTGAAATGAGCACCGGCCGGTCGGGCGGCGCCCGCCCTCTCCCGGCCCTCCGGCCCGGGTGCCGCTCCCTGTCGGAGTGCGGTGCTTGAATCGTGCGGTGCAGACCATACCGCGCGCCGACCTCTGGGCGGCCATCCATCACGAACGGGCCGCCCTGGCCGACGAGCTCGCCGACCTGACCCCACAGCAATGGGCGGCGCCCTCCCTGTGCGGCCGGTGGTCGGTACAGGAGGTCGTCGCCCATCTCACCGCGGCCGCGAGCACCGGACGGCTGCGCTGGATCCGCAGCATGCTCGGCGCACGCTTCGACGCCGACCTGCACAATCAGCGCCGCATGCGGGAACATCTGGGCGCCGGCCCGGCCGAGACCCTCGAGCGGTTCCGCGCGACGGTGACGAAAACCACGGCGCCGTCCGGGCACACTCCGGCGTGGCTCGGTGAGATCGTGGTGCACGGCAGCGATATCCGGTACCCGCTCGGACTGACCGGCGCCCCCGCGCTGCCCGCGGTGACCGAGGTCGCCCGTTTCTTCGCCGCGCGCGATTTCACGGTCTCCGGCCGCACCGCCACCGCGGGACTGCACCTGCAGGCCACCGACGGGCCGTTCGACACCGGCACCGGACCATCGGTGCGCGGCAGCACGCTGGCGCTGGTCATGGCGATGGCCGGGCGCGCCGAGTATTGCGCCCAACTCAGCGGTCCAGGGGTGGCCACCCTGCGCGAACGGATCGGCGGCTGACACCTGGCCGGGTACCCGGAACACCGGCCCCGCCCCCGGCCAGGTGAGGGTCGGCCGGGTACCTCCCGACGGGCGCCGCGCACCGGGCAATATTGTCCGGGAGGTGGACACGCCCGCCGAGACAGATCCCGGCACGGCGCCGCCGCGACAGCACCCGATCGGAAGGCTCGCACAGTGACAGAGGGATTCGCACCCGTTGCCCCGCCGGATGCCGGTGCCCGCGCGGCCGCCGAGCAACGGCAGGCGTCGCTGACCAAACCGCCGGGGTCGCTGGGACGGCTGGAAGAGCTGGGCAACTGGGTGGCGGCCTGTCAGGGTGTCTGCCCGCCGAAACAGTTCGAGCAGGCGCGGGTGGTGGTGTTCGCCGGTGACCACGGGGTGGCACGGCACGGCGTCTCGGCATATCCCAGCGAGGTCACGGCGCAGATGGTCGCCAACTTCCGGGCAGGTGGAGCCGCGGTGAACGCGTTGGCCGGGATCGCCGGTGCCACCGTGCGGGTGGTGGATATCGCGGTGGATGCCGACACCGATCCCACGGTGAGCACCCACAAGGTGCGCCGGTCCAGCGGCGTGATCGACCGTGCGGACGCGCTCACCGCCGAGGAGGTCGCCGCCGCGCTGGCCGCGGGCGCGGCCATCGCCGACGAGGAGATCGACGCCGGGGCCGACCTGCTGATCGCCGGGGATATGGGTATCGGTAACACCACCCCCGCTACCGCGCTCATCGCCACCCTTACCGGGATCGAACCGGTGCGGGCGGTCGGCCGGGGCACGGGTGTCGACGACTACGGGTGGATGCGCAAGGTGGCCGCCGTCCGCGACGCCATGTGGCGGGCCCGGCCCGTCGCCCGGGACAGTGTCGAATTGCTGCGCGTGGCCGGTGGCGCCGATATCGCCGCCATGACCGGCTTCCTGGCCCGGGCCGCCGCCCGGCGCACCCCGGTGCTGCTCGACGGGCTCATCGTCAGCGCGGCCGCGCTGATCGCCGAGGATCTCGCGGCGGGCGCGGTGCACTGGTGGGTGGCCGCCCACCGGTCCACCGAGCCCGCGCACGCCGAAGCGCTGAGCAAACTGAAACTCACCCCGGTACTGGATCTGGATATGCGGCTGGGTGAGGGGTCCGGCGCGCTCACCGCGCTCCCCGTCCTGCGGGCCGCTGTCGCCGTACTCGCGGAGATGGCGACCTTCGCCGACGCCGGAGTCAGTACCGCGGACGCCGAACCGGCCACCGTCGACCTGCAGAAATGACCGCCGCGACGAGGCGCGCCCGATGCTGACCCCGCTGCGTCTCACCTTCTCCTGGCTCACGGTGCTGCCGGTGCGCGGGCCGAGCGAGGTGGACCGCCGGGCGGCGGGCCGGGCCATCACGCTGGCACCGCTCGCCGGGATCGGGCTCGGGTCGGTCGCGGCCGCGCTGCTGTGGGTGCTGGCGCCCGCGGGGATCGCCGCCGGATTCGTCGCGGTCGCGGCCCTGGCACTACTGACCCGGGGTATGCATCTGGACGGGCTGGCCGACACGTTCGACGGTCTCGGGGTCTACGGATCGCCCGAACGCGCGCGGGAGGTGATGAAGAGCGGGGGCGCCGGGCCGTTCGGGGTGGCCGCGATCGTGCTGGCCGCCGGCGTCCAGGCGGGCGCGTTCACCACACTGGCGGCCACCGGTCATTGGGTCGCGGTCGTGGCGGCGGTGGGTCTGGGCCGCGTCGCGGTGGTCGCCGCCTGCCGTCGCGGGTTCGACCCGGTGCCCGGCGCCTGGTTCGGGGCGATGGTCGCCGGAACCCAGTCCCGTTCCGCGGTTCTCGGCTGGGCCGCCGCGGGAACGGCGGCGGCTGTCGTCGCGGTGCCCGAACTGCCATGGACCGGGCCCCTGGTCGCGCTGGTGGCACTCGCCGCCGCGACCCACCTGGTCGGCCACGCGGTCCGCCGGATCGGTGGGCTCTCGGGTGATCTCCTCGGCACGGCGGTGGAACTCACCACCGCACTGGCGGCCCTGGGTTTCGCGCTGGCCGCGAACGCTGTCTGAGCCACCGGAACTCCGTCCGGTCCACAAAGCCCGGCCCCGTCCGATGCCACCAGGCCTCAATAGTGCGAACGCAGCGTCTCACCGGTCCGCCGCGCCCCATAAGGTGGGGGTATGTCAGCCGAGCGCTTCTACTTCCGTCAACTCCTGGCCGGCCGTGATTTCGCCGTCGGGGACCCGATCGCCACGCAGATGCGCAACTTCGCCTATCTGGTCGGTGACCGGGACACCGGTGACTGCGTCGTCGTCGATCCTGCCTACGCGGCGGGCGATCTGGCCGATATCGCCGAGAACGACGGACTGAAACTGTCCGGGGTACTGGTCACCCACCACCACCCCGACCATATCGGCGGCAGCATGATGGGGTTCACCCTGCGCGGGGTGCGGGAACTGCTCGAGCAGGCCACGGTTCCGGTGCACGTGAACGATCAGGAGAAGACCTGGGTCGCCGATGTCACCGGTATCGCCCCCAGCGAACTCACCGGCCACGGACACGGCGACAAGCTGAGTGTCGGTGCCTTCGACATCGAGTTCTTACACACCCCGGGCCACACCCCCGGCAGCCAGTGCTTCCTGGTCGGCGGCAAACTCATCGCCGGCGACACCCTGTTCATCGACGGTTGCGGGCGTACCGATTTCCCGGGCGGTGACTCCGACACCATGTTCCGCAGCCTGCGCTACCTGGCGGATATGCCGATCAATCCGGAGGTCTACCCGGGGCACTGGTACTCGCAGGACCCGCACGCCTCCCTGGACAGCATCCGCGACAACAACTACGTGCTGCGGCCACGGTCGCTCGGCGAATGGCACGCCCTCATGCCGGGCTGATCGGCGGGCCCCGGGCTCGGTACCCGGGTGAGCGGTGGCTCCGGCGTCCGGTCAGAGCACCCGCATCCACTGGTGCACATCGGCGAAGGTACCGCGCTGGATACCGGTGAGCGTGTCGCGCAGCGCCATGGTCACCTCACCCGGCTCGCCGCCGCCGATGGTGAATTCACCGTCGGGCCCGAACACGGAACCGACCGGGGTGATCACGGCCGCGGTGCCGCAGGCGAAAACCTCGGTGATCTCACCGGATTCCGCACCGGCCCGCCAGTCGTCGACGGAGATCTTGCGCTCGGTCACCGGATAGCCGGAATCCGCCGCCAGGGTCAGTAGTGAATCCCGGGTGATACCCGGCAGCAGCGACCCGGACAGTTCCGGAGTGACCAGCCGCGCGTCCGATCCGGAGCCGTAGACGAAGAACAGGTTGTTGGTGCCCATCTCCTCGACATAGCGGCGTTCGACCGCGTCCAGCCACACCACCTGATCGCAGCCCTTGGCAGTGGCCTCGGCCTGCGCCAGCAGCGAGGCCGCGTAGTTACCGGCCACCTTGGCCTCACCGGTACCGCCGGGCGCGGCCCGGACGTACTCGGTCGACAGCCACACGCGCACCGGTTTCACACCGCGCGGGAAATAGGCGCCGGCCGGGGAGCCGAGCAGCAGGTACTTGTAGGCGGAGGCGGGCTTCACGCCCAGCCCGGCCTCGGTGGCGAACATGAACGGCCGCAGGTAGAGCGACTCCTCGCCGCCCGCGGCGGGCACCCACCCCGCGTCGACATCGAGCAGCTGGCGCACCGATTCGATGAACAGCTCCTCGGGGAGTTCGGCCATCGCCAACCGGCGCGCGGACCGGCGGAACCGGGCCGCGTTGGCGTCGATCCGGAAACAGGCGATCTGCCCGTCCGGCTGGCGGTAGGCCTTGAGCCCTTCGAAGATCGCCTGGCCGTAATGGAACACCATGGTGGCCGGATCCAGGGTCAGGGCGCCGTAGGGTTCCACGACCGCGTTGGTCCAGCCCTCGGCCTCGGTGTAATCGATGGTGACCATATGGTCGGTGAAATAGCGGCCGAAACCGGGGGCCGACAGAATCTCCTGTACCCGCTGCGCCGGGGTGGGCGCAGGATGAGGGATACGGGCGAACTGGGCAGCAGCGGTCATGACCAGCAGTCTATGTCCTGGGTCCGCACCGAATCCGCGGTGGTCCGTCTCGCGCGCCGGACGGGTCCGGACCCGCCGCGCCACAGCCGGTCACGGTGCCCCGGCCCGACATTCTCAGCCGGTGTGCGCTTCGACGAACGGCGGCCGCACCACCGTGCAGCGCAGCGACCGGCCGCGGACGTCCACCGCGACCTCGGTGCCGACCCGCACCGCCGGATCCAGCAGCGCCAGCGCGATCCCGGCCTGTTTGGTCGGCGAGAAGGTGCCGGACGTGGTCACTCCGACCTTCGCGCCGTCCAGCAGCACGTCCTGGTTCTCCCGCGGGATCCCGCGGTCGAGTGCTTCCAGGCCGAGCAGGGTACGGCGCGGGCCGGCCGCCCGTTCCGCTTCCAGCGCGGCCTTGCCCCAGAAATCCGCTTTGGCCCAGCCCACCGCCCACGACACGCGCGCCTGCACCGGCGTGATCTCGGGGGACAGTTCGTGCCCGTGCAGCGGATAGCCCATCTCGGTACGCAGGGTGTCGCGGGCGCCGAGCCCGGCGACCTGGCCGCCGGTCGCCCGCACCTGCTCCACCAGGGCCCGGAACAGGGCCTCGGCGCCGTCCCAGCGCGGCAGTAGTTCATAACCGTGTTCACCGGTGTAGCCGGTCCGGCAGACGCGCACCGGCTGCCCGGACCAGTCCGCATCGGCGAACGCCATATAGGACAGGTCCACCGGGAGTCCCAGCGCGGTGAGCACCTCCGCCGACCGCGGCCCCTGGACCGCGAAGACACCGTAGGCGCGGTGCTCTCCCGTGACCGTGATCGCCGGCGGCGCGGCCGCCGCCAATCTCTGCACCACCGCCGCGGTATTGGCCGCGTTCGGCACCAGGAAGATCTCGTCGTCGCGGACGAAATAGGTGATGAGATCGTCGACCACGCCACCGTCGGAGTTGCAGCACAGCGTGTACTGCGCCCGGCCCGGACCGATCCGGCCCAGGTCGTTGGTCAGCGCCGAGTTCACGAATTCGGCCGCCCCCGCGCCGCGCACGGTCGCCTTCCCGAGATGACTCACATCGAACAGGCCCACCGACTCCCGCACCGCGGTGTGCTCGGCCACCGTGCCCGCGTACGAGACCGGCATCTCCCAGCCACCGAACGAGGCGAATTTCGCTCCGAGTTCGACATGCACTCCGTGGACAGGGCCCTGTTGCAGCTCGGCGTCACTCACCGGGCGAGCTTAGCCCGGCCCCGGCCGGGACCGGGCCCCACCGCGCCGGGTCCGGTCGGCGGCTGCCGCGCCGTGACCGGCGGGTCAGGCCTCGAACCACATGGGAATCAGCGTGGGCCCCTCCTCGGGCAGGGTGTGCGTTTCGCCGGTGCGGACGAAACCCTGCCGGGTGTAGAGCCGCGCCGAACGTTCGGTGCTGGCCTCCAGGTACGCCGGGAGCCCCGCGGCACTGAACTGCCGGGTCCGTTCGGTGAGGATGGCCGCGCCCGCACCTCGCCCCCGGTACTCCGGCACGGTGATGATCAGCTCCAGATAGCTGTGCGGGAATCTGCGCGGATGTTCCCGGGCCAGCAATTCCATCACATAGGCAGAACGCTGCAGCGGACGCAGTTCCGGCGCCTGTTCCGCGTGCCCACGCGCCGCGGCGGCGTCGGCGATCAGCCGGTCGGCCGAGGTGAGTTTCTGCCAGAACGAGATCGCCCAGATCTCGCCGTCGCCACCGGCCACCCAGATCTCGTCGTCCCGCAGACCCCGGTCGATGAGCTCCGGAACCCACTCGTCGAGGAACTGATCCATCGGATAGTCGCGCATGATCCACTCGGTGACCGCCTCGTCGACGGTCGCCTTCCGGAACGCTTTCGTCAGCGGTTCGAGATCACTCGTTCCGGCGCGCCGCACGGTCAATTCTGTTCCCATACCGCCTCCTGTGAATGGTGTTACCTACAGCGAACTTATGTATTCCATCTGCGGAAAGCCACTATTTCGTCACGCTATTTCGTGTGATGGAACAGCGCTGTGACAGCGTGCGCGATATGCGGTGGAGTCCTACGGCAACCGGACCGCGGCCGCCGGCGCCGGTACTGTTCCCGCTCCTGCCAGGCCCGCGCCTACCGGGCCCGGCGCCGGACACCCGCCGCGCCACCGCGGCCGCGGCCCCAGCGGTTGTCCACACTCGTCATAGCCCACGCGGCGGTCGCCCTGGCCGACCGCGCGGGCACCGACGGCCTGACCATGCGCCGCCTGGCCGGCGAGCTGGGGGTGGCCACCGCCGCGCTGTACCGCTACTTCGACGACCGGGCACAACTACTCGCCGCGATGACCGATCTCGTCCTCGCCGAAACTCCGCCCCCACCACCGCATCTGACCGACCGGCGCGCCCGGATCAGGTACGAGGCGCAGCAGGAATGGCAGATCTACCGGCGGCATCCGTGGATCCTCACCGTGTTGGCGCGGACCCGCCCGCCGCTGAGCCTTTCCCTGTTCGACACCCTGGAACGGACGCTGAGCGCACTCGTCGACCCGGTCGCGCGCCCGGCCCTGTACAAGGCGTTCGGTCCCACCGGGCCCCCGCCCGACCTCGATTTCGACGGACTGCTCACCGACGCGGTGGACATGCTGCTCGACGGCGTCGCGGTACGCCGTACCGGGCCCACCGAATAGCCTGGGGCCATGACCGCAGTCGCAGATCGTCCGCTCGGACCGGAATTGGCACGTACCCAGACCATCGAACCCGGCACCGACGTCCTCGTCGTCGGCCTGGCCACCACAGATGACGGTCCCGTCCTCGTCCCCGAGGACCTCTTCGGCGATGTGCTCGACACCGACGTACGCACCCGGCTGCTCGACCAGCTCACCGCGGTCGGCGCCACGGGCAAAGCCGAACAGCTGGTCCGGATTCCCGCCCCCGCCGGCCTGGACGACGTCGCCAGTGTGCTGGCCGTCGGGCTCGGCGGCGCCGCGGATATCGACGCCGAGCAGATCCGCCGCAGCGCCGGGGTGGCCGCCCGCTCCCTGACCGGGGTCGCGCGCGCGGTCACCACCCTGTCCGGCCTGGATATCGGCGCCGCCGTGGAGGGTTTCTACCTCGGCGCCTACTCGTTCACCCCGTTCCGCTCCGCGAAATCCGCGCCGAAGCCGCAAGCCGCGCCGCCGGCCCGCGTCGAACTGCTCGTCCCGGAACCCGAATTCGGCGGCGACGCGCTGCTGCGCGCCCAGCTCACCGCCGAAGCCGTGGCCACCGCCCGCGATTTCGTCAACACCCCGCCGAGCCATCTGTACCCGGCCGAATTCGCCCGCCGTAGCGCCTTGCTGGCCGAGGGCGCCGGCCTCGAGGTCGAGGTACTCGATGAGAAGGCCCTGGAAGACGGCGGTTTCGGCGGAGTGATCGGGGTCGGCAAGGGTTCGTCGCGTCCGCCGCGCCTGGTCCGGCTCATCTATCGGGGTGGCGACAAGAAAGTCGCGCTGGTCGGTAAGGGCATCACCTTCGACACCGGCGGTATCTCCATCAAACCGGCCGCGAACATGGAGAACATGACCTCGGATATGGCCGGCGCGGCCGCGGTCGTGGCGACCACTCTGCTCGCCGCACGGCTGAGCCTGCCGGTCACCGTGATCGCGACCGTCCCGATGGCGGAGAACATGCCGTCGAGCACCGCCCAGCGGCCCGGCGATGTGCTCACCCAGTACGGCGGCACCACCATCGAGGTCACCAATACCGACGCCGAGGGCCGGCTCATCCTGGCCGACGCCATGGTCCGCGCCGGCGAGGACGACCCGGACTACCTCATCGATGTCGCCACTCTCACCGGCGCCCAGATGGTGGCGCTGGGCACCCGCACCCCGGGTGTGATGGGTACCGACGAATTCCGCGACCGGGTGGCCCGGATCTCCCAGGGGGTGGGTGAACACGGCTGGCCGATGCCGCTGCCCGAGGAGTTGCGTGCCGATCTGGACTCCAAGGTCGCCGATATGGTCAACGCGACGTCACATCGGTGGGGCGGCATGCTCGTCGCGGGCACGTATCTGAAGGAGTTCGTGCCCGAGGGCGTGGAATGGGCCCATATCGATATCGCGGGCCCGGCCTACAACACCGGTGGGCCCTTCGGCTACATCGGCAAGGGCGGCACCGGCGTCCCGGTCCGCACCCTCATCGCCGTGCTCGAGGATATCGCCGCCGAATAGCGGCCCGCGGTTTGCCGGGCGGCCGTCCGGTCGCCCCAGCAACCGGAACGGGGCAGGGGTCGCGCCGGCGAATTGCGGCGGCGCGCCCCGGGCCTTTCCGCCGGCGGGTCGGCGGTGGCGGCGTCCGCGACCGTCTGCCCGCCAGGCGCCCGGGTTCCGGGCTCACCGGCCCTGTTCGCGCCGGTTACCGCCGATCCCGCCGTCAGCCGAACCGGCCGCGGGATCCGGCAGGACGCGCGTGCCCCGGGCCGCTCCGGCCACGCGGGCCGGTGCGGTGACACGCCCGCCGGGTTCCTGCCCGGCAGGCGTTCACAGCCCGCCGAGTTCGCGCTCGGCGGCACGTCTGCGCTCGACCCGCCTGCGCGCGTCGTAATCGCGCATACGCTGCGGATACCCGGTGCGCTCCACGTCGTACACCGGGATCGACAGATCCCGCGCGAGGCGGCGGGCACCGCCTTCGCCGACGACCCGCCGGGTCCATTCACCATCTGCGGCAACCAGCACCACCGTGATATCCGTCACAGTGGTCTTCGGTTCGACGAAGCCCTCGACCCCGGTGTGTGCGCGCACCCACTCGCGCAGATAACGGGTCTCCGCGCCTCGACCTCCGGAAACTCCGCTGCGCCCGGCCGTGGCACGACGGAAACGGTCCAGCAAACCCATTGCCGCCGACCTCCTGTTGAGCACCTGAATCCCGCCGCATCCGGCGGTGATTCCATGGTGCCAGCTACCCAAAATTGGATGCCCTCCGGTAAACGCGTCGCGCGGCGAATGCAAGGATGGTGGACGGAACAACAACCACACGGATCTCCGGCGCCGCGCAGAATGAACGCCGGCTGGAACACCGCCGCGACCCGCGGCAGGATCCACCGGAACGAACTGTTGTAGACCCGTCGAGCAGTTAGAGGAGTCAACGGACATGGCCTTCTCCGTCCAGATGCCCGCTCTTGGTGAGAGCGTCACCGAGGGAACGGTGACACGGTGGCTGAAGCAGGAAGGAGACACGGTCGAGGTCGACGAGCCGCTGCTCGAGGTCTCCACCGACAAGGTCGACACCGAGATCCCGTCCCCCGCGGCGGGTGTGTTGACGAAGATCGTCGCCAATGAGGACGACGTCGTCGAGGTGGGTGGCGAACTGGGTGTCATCGGTGACGCCGGCGAGGCCGCCGAGCCCGCCCCGGCTCCCGAACCGGCCGCCGCCGAACCCGCATCCGCTCCCGCCGAGCAGACCCAGCAGGCCCCCACCGAACCGGAACCGGCACCCGCCCAGAGCCAGGCTCCCGCCGCCGACTCCGCGGCCTCCGGTACCTCGGTGAAGATGCCGGAGCTCGGCGAATCGGTCACCGAGGGCACCGTGACCCGGTGGCTCAAGGCGATCGGCGACGAGGTCGCGGTCGACGAGCCGCTGCTCGAGGTCTCCACCGACAAGGTCGACACCGAGATCCCGTCCCCCGTCGCGGGCACCCTGCTGGAGATCACCGCGCAGGAAGACGACGTGGTCGAGGTCGGCGGCCAGCTCGGTGTGATCGGCTCCGGCGCTCCCGCGACCGGTTCGGCCCCCGCGCCGGCGCCCACTCCGGCCCCCGAGCCCGAACCGGCCCCCGCGCCCGCTCCGGCTCCGGCTCCGGCCCCTGAACCGGCTCCGGCCCCTGAACCGGCACCGGCGCCTGCCCCCGCTCCGGCGCCTGCCCCCGCTGCCGCTGCTCCGGCCCCCGCCGCCCAGGCGCCCGCGCCGGCTGCCTCCGGTAACGGCGCCACCCCGTACGTCACCCCGCTGGTCCGCAAACTGGCCGAGGAGAACGGCGTCGATTTGGCGTCGGTCACCGGTTCGGGTGTCGGCGGCCGGATCCGCAAGCAGGACGTGCTCGCCGCCGCCGAGTCCAAGAAGGCTCCGGCCACCGCGGCTCCGGCCACCGCCGCGCCCGCCGCCGCGGCACCGGCCAAGGCGGCCACCGCCCCCAGCCCCGCGCTGGCGGCCCTGCGTGGAACCACCAAGAAGGCCAACCGGATCCGGCAGATCACCGCGACCAAGACCCTGGAGTCGCTGCAGACCACCGCGCAGCTCACCCAGGTACACGAGGCCGATGTCACCAAGATCGCCGCATTGCGCAAGCAGGCCAAGGCCGATTTCGCCAAGCGCGAGGGCGTGAACCTGACCTTCCTGCCGTTCTTCGCCAAGGCCGTGGTGGAAGCGCTCGGGGTGCATCCGAACGTCAATGCCAGCTATGACGCGAACAGCAAGGAGATCACCTACCACGCGTCGGTGCACCTGGGTATCGCGGTCGACACCGAACAGGGTCTGCTCTCCCCGGTGATCCACAACGCCAGCGACCTGTCGCTGGCCGGCCTGGCCCGCGCCATCGCCGATATCGCCAACCGGGCCCGCACCGGCGGCCTGAAGCCGGACGAGCTGGCCGGTGGCACCTTCACCATCACCAATATCGGCAGCCAGGGCGCCCTGTTCGATACCCCGATCCTGGTCCCGCCGCAGGCGGCGATGCTGGGCACGGGTGCCATCGTGAAGCGCCCGACCGTGGTTACCGACGAGTCCGGTAGCGAGTTCATCGGCGTCCGCTCGATGTGCTACCTGCCGCTGACCTACGATCACCGCCTCGTCGACGGTGCGGACGCCGGCCGGTTCCTCACGACCATCCGGCACCGCCTGGAAGAGGCGGCGTTCGAGGCCGATCTCGGCCTGTAAGGGGCGACGACGATGTCGGTTGTGGTGGCCGGTTCGTCCGGACTGATCGGAACCGCGCTCGTCGCGGCGTTGCGCCGCGACGGGGAGCAGGTGATCCGGCTGGTCCGGCGACCGGCCGCCGCGCCCGACGAGCGTCGCTGGGAGCCCGCCCAGGGGGAACTCGATCCGGGGATCCTGGACGGCGTCGACGCGGTGGTGAACCTGTGCGGGGCCGGTATCGGCGACAAACGCTGGACCGGCGCGTACAAACAACTGCTCCGCGACAGCCGGATCACCCCGACCGATGTCCTCGCGACGGCGGTGGCCCGGGCCGGCGTCCCGACGCTGATCAATGCCAGCGGCGTCCACTACTACGGGGACACCGGTGTGCGCGCGGTGGACGAGAGCGGCCCTCCGGGAACCGGTTTCCTGCCCACGCTGTGTCACGACTGGGAAGCCGCGACCCACGCCGCCACCGAGGCCGGGACCCGCACGGTCCTGCTGCGCAGCGGCGTCGTACTCACCGGCGCCGGTGGCATGCTGCCGCAACTGCGCACACTGTTCCTGCTGGGTCTGGGCGGCCGGCTGGGCAGCGGACGCCAGTATCAGCCGTGGATCTCGCTCGACGACGAGATCGGTGCGATCCGGCATGCGCTCACCAACGAATCGGTACGGGGTCCGCTCAATGTCGTGGGCCCCGCCCCGGTCACCAATGCCGCCTTCACCCGCGCGCTCGGTAAGGCCCTGAATCGGCCGACACCGCTGTTCGTCCCGGGTATCGCGCTGCGCCTGGTGATCGGCGAGTTCGCCGAGGAAGCGGTCCTGCACAGTCCGCGGGCCCTGCCGCGGGTGCTCGAGGAAACCGGTTACGAGTTCCGGCACGCCACCGTCGGCGCGGCACTGGCCGCCGCGGTGGGCCGGTGACCGCCGGCGTCACCTCGGTCCGGGAGGCGCGGACCGAGGATCTTCCCGCGATCCTGGAGATCCACAACCGCGCCATCGCCGAAACCACGGCCATCTGGGACGACGAACCCGTGGCACTGGACGAGCGCATCGCCTGGTTCCGCAACCGCACCGAGCACGGCCGTCCCGTACTGGTCGCCGAGGTCGGCGGCGAACTCGCCGGATACGCCAGTTACGGGCCGTGGCGGCCCAAATCCGGCTATCGCCACACCGTGGAGAATTCGGTCTATATCGCCGACCGGTTCCAGCGACGCGGGATCGGCGCCACCCTGCTGGCCGAGCTGATCGCCCGCGCCGAGAAGGCCGGTGATATCCACGCCATGGTCGCGGCCATCGAATCGAGCAATACCGGTTCGATCGCCCTGCACGAACGATTCGGTTTCCGTACGGTGGGCGTACTTCCGGAGGTGGGCCGCAAGTTCGGCCGCTGGATGGATCTGACGCTGATGCAGCTCACCCTGGAGATGAGCGTAACGTCATGACGGTGAACAACACCCGCACCGCAACCCGGTCGGCTCGCTACGACAGCACCCCCGTCGACGTGCGTGAACTGGGTCTCATCGACTATCGGCAGGCGTGGGATCTGCAGCGTGAACTCGCCGCCCTCCGGGCGGACGGCGCCGGTACCGACACCTTGCTCCTGCTCGAACACCCCTCCGTCTACACCGCGGGCCGCCGTACCGAGGAGGCCGATCGGCCCACCGACGGCAGTCCCGTGATCGATGTGGACCGGGGCGGCAAGATCACCTGGCACGGTCCGGGTCAGCTGGTCGGCTACCCCATCATCCGGCTCGCCGAACCGATCGATGTGGTCGCCTACGTCCGGCGTCTCGAACAGGCTCTCATCCGGACCGTCACCGATCTCGGCGTCGAATGCGGACGGGTCCCCGGACGCTCCGGTGTCTGGCTGCCCGCGTCCGGGTTGCTGCCCGAGCGCAAGATCGCCTCGATCGGGATCCGGGTGCAGCGCGGGGTCACCCTGCACGGCATCTCGCTGAACTGCAATGCCGATCTCGGCGCGTTCGGCGCCATCATCGCCTGCGGGATCCGCGATGTCGGTTCGACCAGCCTGAGCCAGGAACTCGGCCGCGAGGTCACCGTCGCCGAGATCACACCGCGTATCGCCGAGATCATTCCGGCCGCGCTCGACGGTGAGATCCCGGTCACCGAGCACGATATCCCGCGGGCCGCCACCCCGGCCGTCGCGGACCCCGCCGCCGCCACCGCGGCACGCGATCCGAAAGGTGCCACCGCATGACCTCCGCCCAAGCCCCCGCCGGCCGCAAACTGCTGCGCATCGAGGCCCGCAATGCCGAGACCCCGATCGAGCGCAAACCCGGCTGGATCCGCACCCGCGCCACCATGGGCCCGGAATACACCGAGCTCAAAGGCCTGGTGAAACGCGAGGGCCTGCACACGGTCTGCGAGGAAGCGGGCTGCCCCAATATTTTCGAATGCTGGGAGGACCGCGAGGCCACCTTCCTCATCGGCGGCGAACAGTGCACCCGCCGTTGCGACTTCTGCCAGATCGACACCGGCAAGCCTTCGCCGCTGGACCGTGACGAACCCCGCCGGGTCGCCGAGAGTGTTCAGGCCATGGGCCTGCGCTACTCCACCATCACCGGCGTCGCCCGCGACGACCTCGAGGACGGCGGCGCCTGGCTCTACGCCGAAACCGTGCGGGCCATCAAGAAACTCAACCCGGCCACCGGTGTCGAACTGCTCATCCCCGATTTCAACGCGAAACCGGATCAGCTCGCCGAGGTCTTCTCCTCCCGCCCCGAGGTCCTGGCGCACAACCTGGAGACCGTGCCCCGGGTGTTCAAGCGGATCCGCCCCGCCTTCCGCTACGAACGGTCCCTCGAGGTGCTCACCGCGGCCCGCGCCGACGGCCTGGTCACCAAGTCCAATCTGATCCTCGGGATGGGCGAAACCCCCGACGAGGTCACCCAGGCCATGCGCGACCTGTACGAGGCGGGCTGCGACATCCTCACCATCACCCAGTACCTGCGCCCCTCGCCGCGCCACCACCCGGTGGACCGCTGGGTGAAACCCGAGGAGTTCGTGGAGCATTCGAAGGTCGCCGAGGAAATCGGTTTCGCCGGAGTGATGGCCGGACCGCTGGTGCGCTCCTCCTACCGCGCGGGCCGGTTGTACGCCCAGGCCATGGCCCACCACGGCCGCCCCATCCCGGAGGCCATGGCGCATCTCGCCGTCGAGGGCACCGCCACCCAGGAGGCCGGCGCCGTCCTGGAACGGTTCGGGTCCCAGGTCTGATCGCTTGCATCCGGTGGCGGATGGGGTCCGCCACCGGATGCCCACTCGCACGCTGCTACGACGGCAACCCCCGGCCCCAACCGTTCGTCCAGGGGCCGCTGAACCGGCAGATCCACAACGTACACTTCGGCAGATCCACAACCGCCATACCGGCAGATCCACAAGAATTGGTTCGGCAGATCCACAACCTGCAGGTAGCATCGGTTCATGCGCCAAGGAGTGGATTACCTGCCCCGGCGGACTGTTGAACTATGATCGCCTGTCCTCCGCACTGAGCGTCCCCAGCGCCACCATCCGCAATTACATCGGCATCCTCGAACTCGTCTATTTGGTACAGCGAGTGCCGGCGTGGTCCGCGAACGCCACGACCCGGGCCGTATCCGCTCCGAAGCTGGTGTTCACCGATTCCGGCCTCGCCACCCATCTGCTGACGGGTGTCGACAACGATGCCACCGTCTGCGGTCTGGTCGAGACGTTCGTACTGGGCGAACTCTTGCGGCAACTCACCTGGAGCGAAACGCTGGCGCAACTGCATCACTACCGCGATCGTGATGGATATGAGGTCGACGCACTCCTGGAGAACAACGCAGGCCATGTGATCGGCATAGAGGTGAAAGCCGCTGAAACCGTCCGAGCCTCGGACTTCCGCGGGCTCCGGCATCTCGAACGCAGGTTGGGAGACCGCTTCCGCGCGGGCTTTGTCATGTACTGCGGCGACCAGCAACTTCCATTCGGTGAGAAAATGTCCGGCCTGCCGATCAGCGCCCTGTGGACCACTCCGGCCGATTGAGGACGGCCGGAGTCGCGATCTCGGGAAAACCCGGATACGCAGCTCGGCCGCAGCCGAGTACAAGATTGCGCGGAGCCGATCGCCGGCCCGAACCTCCGACTAGAGCTTCAGGCGCTGCAGTAGCGCCGGGATCTTGGACGCCGACATGAGCGCCTTGAACTGCCGGCTGTCGTCGCGCGGGAGGATTCCGCCGCGCTGGGTGACATCGAAGGCGTCGTAGAGGGTTTCGCCCTCCTCCATCAGTCCTTCGGCGTTGAAGTGGTAGCGGTCGACCGCGGGACATTGGATGAAGCGGCCGTTGCCGTAGAGCACGGGCGCGCTGCTGTCGTAGGGGTAGAGGCGCAGGGGGCCGTCCCAGTGGCCGCTGCCTATGTAACGGATGACGACCCGCACGCGCCCCTCGGGGGTCACGTCGAGGTAGACCTGGCCGGGCAGCGGGTCGTAACGCCAATCCGGGATGGCGTCGAAGAAGGCGAAATTGTATTTCACGAATTCGTCGATCCCGACGATGGTGCGGCCGAAGGTGGTGACGTCGGTGTAGCGGACGTCGGGCGCGTAGAGCTCGTGGTTGATGCTCATATCCCGCACCAGGAAACTCCACCAGTACTTCTTCGCCCACTCCATCAGCCAGGACAGATCCTGGCCGAGTTTGCTGTAGAGCTCCGTTTTCCGGTCGAATTCGACGAACCACTCCTGGGTGGTGGCCTGCAGTTCCGGTTCCGGGATCACCCGGATGGGTACCGCGCGGTTGGCGTCGAGGTATTCGGGGGCCGGCCGGGCGAGGCGGGGACGGCGCAGGGCTTGCTGGAACTGTTCGTCACTGAACACGGCACGAGCCTTTCGACGAGTGCGACCCGGGGTGTGGGTCGGCGGCGTGGTGAACCGGGCATTGGGCAGGTAGAGGCGCTCGCCGAAAGCCGCCACTGTCGTCGGGACATCGAAGCGCGGGTCGCGCAGGCGGCGCTCGACCGTGGCCCGGGCGCCCGTATGGTCGAACCTCACCTCGGCGATCGCGCCGATCCGGTTCTGCACCACGAGTAATCTGCCGTCGCGCCACAGCAGTCCATCACCATAGGGCACCGACTCGGCACCGAGGTCGACCGTCTCCGCCGCACCCGTCGCCGGGTCGACGCGGTGGAGCCGCCCGGCCGCCGACTGCACCACGATCAGCCCGGCGCACCGACGATCCCGTTGGCATTGATCGTGCCCGGCGAGAACTCGATATCACCGGTCAGCCGTAGCGTCTCCGCCTTCCCGGGCAGCGCACCCGAGGGACCGAGGGGCAGGTGGTACAGCACGGGCGTATGCGAATCGGTGAACCACGCACCTGAAGAGGTGAGCGCCACGTCGTTGACGAACGGATCCGCCGATCCGAACCGGTAGCGCGCCAGTACTTCACCCGTCCCGGTATCGATCACCCGGACGTCGCCCCCGGTGCCACCGGCGACGAACAGCCGGCCGTGCGGGTCGAGCGCGAGCCCGAGCGCCGGCGTACCCGGCCTCGGACTCAGTACCTCGCCGCGACCGGTCCGGAGATCGACCCGGTAGATGGTGCCGTCCACGCGCGATCCGAGGTAGGCGACCGGCGCCGATCCGATCGCGGTACCTTCGGGCGCGAACCCCGCGGGTAGTTCTATCGTGGCCGGAAAGTCCCGCGGCTCTGCGCAGCCGGGCACGAGGAGCGCCGTGCCGAGCACCACAAGGGTGATCACCCTGTCGAGAACACGCCGCATCGCGATCTCCGGTTCAGTAGCCGACCGTGAAATGTCGCACTCCACCGGGGTTCTCGAGTTCGTCGACGATCGCGACGGCGAGGTCCTCGGCCGAGATCCGGGAGTTTCCGGTAGCGTCGACCAGGAGCGTGGTGGTCCCGCGCCGGTATCTTCCCGTGCGCGATGCCGGCTCGAGGACGGCGGGCGGACTCAGATAGACCCAATCGGCCGGATGGGCGCGGCAGGCATCCAGTTGAGCGACGCTGGCGCCCGCGATCGTCCGGATCGGCTCGGGCACGTATTCGGGGCTGTCGATGACCAGCCGCTCGGGCTGCGCCGGGTTCCGCAGGGGCGCGGCACCACCCACGACGAGGACGCGAACTCCGTGCGTGGCCGCCGCGTCGAGCAGCGCGCCGGTGCTCGCGGCCACCGTATGCTCCTGACCCGGAGCCGGCCGGGTAGCGACCACGAGAGCATCCGCACCGGCCGACAACTCGCTCATTCGTGAGCGGTCGTGCGCGTCGCACCGGACGGCGACCACCCCGGGCGGCAGTAGGTTCGGCCGCGCGTTCCGGAAGACGGCCACCGGTTCGTGTCCGCGGTGGGCGGCTTCGGCGACGACTCGGGAACCGACCATCCCGGCGGCTCCGACGACAGCGATCTTCATCGCGATATCTCCTTCGTGACGAGGGTGACCGGGGTGGCGCGCCGCCGGGCCGGCGCGGGCAGCTGGCCCGCGACGATCGCCGCCAGCGAGAGCCCGAATCCCACGAGCTGGATCAGGCCGAGCGTCTGACCGAGCAGCACGGCCCCGAGAACGGCGGCGACCAGCGGCGAGAGCAACGTGAGGATCGCGACGGAGTTCACCGGGAGGGTGGTGACACCGCGGAACCACAGCACATAGGCGATGAGCCCACCGAACAGACCGAGCCAGAGATATCCGAGCGCAGCGGACAGGCCGATCTCCGGCGGCGGCCCTTCGACCAGGACCGTGAGCGGCGCCAGGAACAATCCACCCGCAGTGAGCTGCCAGCCGGCGAAAGCGGTCGGACCCACCCCGGCGGGCCGGCCCCAGCGTTTGGTGAGCGTCAGACCCAAAGCCATCGAGGCCGCACCACCCAGACCGGCGGCGACCCCGACGGGGTCGAAGGCCGCGGCCGGCCCGAGCACCACCAGACCGACGCCCGCCAACCCGATCACTCCCCAGGCCATCCGCCATCCGGAAGGACTTTCGTGCAGCACAGCCACCGCCAGCACCGCGACGACCAGGGGTTGCGCGGCCGCCAGGGTGGCGGCGACGCCGCCGGGCAGCCGTTCGGCCGCGATGAACAGCAGTGGGAACAGCAGGCCGATATTGAGCACCCCGAGTACCGCGGCCTTACCCCACCACGCGCCGCGCGGCAGCGTTCGGGTGAGGGCGAGCGCGAACAGCCCGGCCGGTAGTGCGCGCAGCAGGCCCGCGAACAGCGGATGCCCCGGCGGGAGCAGTTCGGTCGTGACGATATAGGTCGTGCCCCAGGCGACCGGCGCGAACGCGGTGAGCGCGGCCCGGGGCAGATCACCCCGGCGGGATTCCCCGGCCCCCACGGGGACCTCGTGTGCAGCTGGACTTTTCACTCTCGAAGTCTCACGCCACGGCTATTGATGAGTCCAACACATGTTTGTCACTCGAACGATCTCGATACATGATTGATCCATGGAGCTGCAACAGCTGCGCTATGTGCTGGCCGTCGCCGAAACGAACAACTTCACCCGGGCGGCCCAGCGCTGCCTGGTCGTCCAATCCGCACTCAGCCACCAGATCGCCCGCCTGGAACGCGAACTCGGCGCGAAACTGTTCGAGCGCACCAGCCGCCGGGTCCGGCCGACCCCCGCAGGCGTGGCCTTCCTACCGGCCGCGCGCCAATGCCTGGACGCCGCCGAACGCGCCGCCGCCGCGGCCGCTGCCGCCGTGGGTGAGGTGCGCGGCCGGCTCGCTGTCGGCCTGATCCCCTCGGTCACCGCGGTCGATCTCCCCGCCGCGCTGCGGGTTTTCCGCGGCCGCTACCCCCGTGTCCGTATCAGTCTCCGGGTCGGCGCGAGCGATGAACTCACCGAACAGGTCCGCGAAGGCACCCTCGATATCGCCTTTCTCGGACTGCCGACCACGGCACGGCCGCGGGGAGTCACCGCCCACGAACTCACCCGTGATCGACTCGTCGCCGTGGTCGCCCCCGAGCATCCGCTCGCCCGCGAGGACTCGGTCGACCTGCTGCGCCTCTCCACCGAAACCTTCGTCGACCTCCCGGCCGGGACCGCCGGGCGGGCACAATCCGATCAGGCCTTCGCCGCCGCGGGAATCGACCGTGAGGTCGCCTTCGAGGTGTCGTCCGCCGAATACATCGCCCGCCTCGTCGAACAAGACCTGGGCGTGGCCATGCTGCCTTCCGCCTACGTACCGCAGCTCACCGGTGTGGTCACCGTCGAGGTCTCCGACGCCCCCGCCCGGGTGGAGTACATCGTCTGGAACAGCTTCTCCCGCACCCCCGCAGCCTCGGCTTTTCTCGCCGTTCTCGATATTCCCGCCCCGTCGGACTCCGGGGCGTAACCGTCAGGCCAGGTACTTGCGCAGCACTTCCTGATGGGTCGGGCGGGCGTCGTCCAGCCGTGCGCGCCCCTCCGCGGTGAGGGCCAGGAAGTTGGCACGGCGATCGAAATCACAGGCCGCCCGCTCCACCAGCCCGGCTTTTTCCAGCCGGGTCACCGTTCGCGAGAGCGCGCTCTGACTCAGGTACATCTCGGCCTCGATATCCTTCATCTTGACCTTATCCGCCTGCTCCACACCGCAGCGCCCGCCCAGGACCTGCAGCAACTCGAATTCGCTGAGCCCGAGCCGATGCCGGGCTTGCAGCGCGTTCTCGAGTTCGCACGAGGTGACGTGGTAGCGACGTAGCGTTTCGGACCACTTCGCGCAGACATCGTTGTCGGAGTCGTGGTACATGACCCGAGATTAGCATGTCAAGTCATTTTATGCCCACGCATTACATGCGTTGACATTCAATGCTCGTGCATTTAAGTTCTTTCGGGTGACCCTCACCGCACCAACCCCGCAGAACCTCGCCGCCGCAACAGCTACCGCACCGGCCGCCGGCCGCTGGGGACCGAAGCTGTGGGCGATCCTGTTCGTCGCCGGACTGGCGATGTTCCTCGACGCGCTCGACGTCTCCATGGTCGGCGTGGCACTCCCCTCCATCGGCCACGACCTGGACCTCGACACCTCCGCCCTGCAGTGGATCGTCAACGGCTACATCCTCGGTTACGGCGGCCTGCTGCTCCTCGGCGGACGTGCCGCCGACCTGCTCGGGCGCCGCCAGGTCTTCCTGACCGCCCTGGTGGTCTTCGGTATCGCCTCGCTGGTCGGCGGGCTCGTCGACGCCGGCTGGCTGCTGATCGCCACCCGGATCGTCAAAGGTGTAGCCGCCGCCTTCACCGCCCCGGCCGCCCTCTCGATCATCACCACGACATTCAAAGAGGGCCCGGACCGCAACCGGGCCCTGTCGATCTTCACCATCTTCGGCGCCACCGGATACGCCTCCGGCCTGATCGTCTCGGGCCTGCTCACCGGTATCGACTGGCGGCTGACCTTCTACATGCCCGTGGTGGTCGTCGCCGTGGTCATCGTCGCCGCCTACATCGTGGTGCCGCGCACCATCGAAAAAGAGGAGGGCCGTATCGATTTCACCGGCGCCGCCCTGCTGACCGGCGGAATGCTCGCCGCGGTCTACACCATCGTCACCGCCCCGGAGACCGGTTTCACCGCGACCGTCGTCGCGACCACCGTGCTGGCGGTCGGACTGCTCGGCGCCTTCTTCGTGACGGAGAAGCGGGTGAGCCACCCGCTGGTGCGGCTGAGCATCTTCCGGGTGAAGTCGATCGTGCGGGCCAACCTCGCGGCGCTGGCCATCTTCGGCTCCTACCTCAGCTTCCAGACCATCGTCTCGCTGTACCTGCAGAACACCCTGCAGTGGGAGCCGTTGCAGATGGCACTCGCGATGGCGCCCACCGGCATCATCGTCGCCATCCTGTCCCCGATGGCCGGTAAGCTCATCGACCGCTTCGGCACCGGCCCGATGATCCTGGCCGCGCTCACCTCGTTCGTCGGCGGCTACCTCTGGTTCCTCGCCCGCGGCGGCAGCCCCGACCCCGCCTACGCGGTCGACTACCTGCCCGCGTTCCTGCTGCTCGGCCTCGGTTTCGCGCTCGGCTTCTCCGCGGTCATGTCGCAGGCCACCGAGGGTATCGCCGACCATGAGCAGGGCCTGGCCTCCGGCCTGGTGCAGACCTCGTTCCAGATCGGCGGCGCGGTGGTCCTCGCCGTCGCCACCGGTCTGATCAGCGGTGCGGCCACGGGCGGCATCGACGGTTATCGGCCGGGGCTCTACCTGGTCACCGCGGTCGCGGTGGTCGGCCTGCTGGCCTCGGCCACGGCGCTGCTGGCACGCAAACAGCCGGTCGCCGAACTCGCGTAGCGGTTTCGGATCGAGAACGGGGTCGCCGATTCGGCGGCCCCGTTCTCGGCACCGGGAACCAGGTTCGTGGTGGCGCGGTACGCGCCGCCCGGCAGCGTCGAAGGCCGGTTCGACCAGAACGTGGGCAGGCACGTCCAGAGCCGGCGGCCGCGGGCAGCGCATCCCGGCTCCCGTCGACGGCGATGCGCCGTCCGGCAGCGACAGACGTCCGGATCGGGCGATGCCGCAGCGGGTACCACCCGGAGCCGGTCGGCACCAGAAGATCAGAAGGGCCGCTGGGTGCGGATGATTTCGGCCAGGTAGGCGTAGTCGTCGGCCCGGCCGCTGGACGCACGGAAGACCAGGCCGAGGGTGCGCCCCGGTGCCGGATTCGCGAAACGTGCGGTATCGAGTGCGCCGCGTCCGGTCTCGGCGGCGACCGCCATTTCCGGGATGAGAGTGATCCCGAGTCCTCCGGCCACGCACTGAACAACTGTGGACAGCGACGCCGCACGGGTGTCCCCGGCCCCACCCGGGTGGACGTCCGTGGAACGGCACAGTTCGAGGGTCTGGTCCCGCAGGCAGTGCCCCTCGTCGAGGAGCAGCATCGGTAGCGCGCCCAGCGCCGCGGGCTCGATATCGCTGCGACCGGCCAGCGCGTGGCCGGCGGGGACCACCAGGACGAATTCCTCGGTATACAACGGTATTTCGACCAGTCCCGCGGCCTCGGCGGGCAGGGCGAGCACCGCGACGTCGAGCACTCCGGCGCGCAGCTCGTCGATCAGGCGGGCTGTTTTGTCCTCGATCACCTGCGGGGTCAGCGCGGGGAGTTTGCGATGCAGGGTGGGCAGCAGGGCCGGGAGGATGTAGGGGGCCGCGGTGGGGATGATCCCGATGCGGAGTACACCGGCGAGGATGTCCCCGGTGGCCGCGGCCAGGAAACGGTCGGCGGCTTCGAGCGTGGCCGTGGCGGCGGGGAGCAGCCGGGCACCGGCCGCGGTCACCAGGACGCGCCGGGTGCTGCGCTCGATGAGCTGCAGTCCGAGCCCGCTTTCCAGGGCGGCCAATGCCTGCGACAACGTGGGCTGGCTCACCTCGAGCCGCGCCGCGGCGGTACCGAAGTGCCGGTATTCGGCGACCGCGACGAACGCACGCAGCTGTGACAGGGTGGGTTGATAAGACTGATCGGTCACGCCTATCAGTCTAGTGCGACTCATCACTTTTGCCTTTTGCCGGGGATTCGGCAAGATTACTTACGAGCTTTCGCCTGACCGGCTGGAAATCGACCAGGCCGGTACCACTGATACAAGAAGGAGTTTCGGGCATGCCCCTGCTGACCATCGGCGACCAGTTCCCCGCCTACGACCTCACCGCGGTGATCGGTGGTGACTTGTCCAAGGTCGACGCTCAGCAGCCGGACGACTATTTCACCCGGGTCACCAGCGCCGATCACGCGGGCAAGTGGCGGATCGTGTTCTTCTGGCCGAAGGACTTCACCTTCGTGTGCCCGACCGAGATCGCCGCGTTCGGCAAGCTGAACGAGGAGTTCGCCGACCGTGACGCCCAGGTCCTCGGCGCGTCCGTGGACAACGAGTTCGTGCACTTCCAGTGGCGGGCCCAGCACGAGGACCTGAAGACGCTGCCCTTCCCCATCCTGTCGGACCTCAAGCGTGAACTGGCCGCCGCCACCGGTGTGCTCAATGCCGACGGCGTCGCCGACCGCGCCACCTTCATCGTCGACCCGAACAACGAGATCCAGTTCGTGTCGGTGACCGCCGGTTCGGTCGGCCGCAATGTCGACGAGGTACTGCGCGTGCTGGACGCGCTGCAGTCCGACGAACTGTGCGCCTGCAACTGGAAGAAGGGCGACCCGACCATCGACGCGCGCGAACTGCTGGCCGCGAGCGTCTGAGAGCGGAAGGAGAAGCGGTGAGTATCGACAATCTGAAGGGCTCGCTCCCCGAGTACGCCAAGGACCTCAAGCTCAACCTGTCGTCCATTTCGCGGACGACGGTGCTCAACGAGCAGCAACTCTGGGGCACCCTGCTGGCCGCGGCCGCCGCGACCCGCTCTACGGCGACCCTGCGGGAGATCGCCGAGGAGGCGGCCGGCGTGCTGTCCGCCGAGGCCTACAACGCCGCGCTGGGCGCGGCCTCGATCATGGGTATGAACAATGTGTTCTACCGGGGCAAGGCGTTCTTGGACGGTAAGTACGACGATCTGCGGGCCGGTCTGCGCATGCAGATCATCGGCGCCCCCGGTGTCGACAAGGCCGATTTCGAACTCTGGTCGTTCGCGGTGTCCTCGATCAACGGCTGCCGGCACTGCCTGGAAGCGCACGAGCACACGCTGCGTGAGGCGGGTGTATCACGCGAGGTGATCTTCGAGGCGTTGCGCGCCGCGGCGATCGTGGCCGGGGTCGGGCAGGCCGTGCAGGCCACCGAGGCACTGGCGACCGCCTCGGTCTAGATTCACCGGTTCGCCTCGGCAGGGCGCATCGATCGACCCGATACCGGGGCGGCGCGGAATTCTTCGCGCCGCCCCGGTGCCGTAGACGCCACCGGACCAGACTATTGCACGGTGAACCCGACCAACCGGTTACGCGAACTGAATATCCCGGTAACGCTGGACGATCGCCCGGTCGGCACCCACTCGTGGGCTACTGGGAAGACGCAGGCCGGCTACGGCAGCGGCACGCACGAACTGCCGGTGTTCAGCCCCGGCCCTCGCACATCGACTTCGAGGTACTTCGACGATGTGTACTGCCCCGGGGTGAACTGCTGGGCGGTGATGTTCTGACGCCCGGTGTATTTCGGCGTCCATTCGAAGGTCGCCGTCCTGTTGTCCGGGTGATAGACGGCCTGGCCCAGCCGCTCTCCGTTACCCGGAACCGAGCCACCGCTGTTGATGATGGTGACCTCACCGGCCTCGGACGGCGGCGCGTCGACTGTCGCGGTGACCGTATAGGCGCAACCGGTCCGCAGCCCCTCCGGACCGGCGGCGATATCCACTTCCGTCACGGCCGCTCCCGCACCCGGTGCCGCGTATGCTGCCGCGACACCCAGAGCGCTCAGCAGGGCGGCGAAGCCGAAATGTCGGATATTGCTGTGCATATCGAACCTTTCGTGATCTTCGATAGGGCCCTCCGACCCTCCACACTCGACCGGTACCCGCCGACCGGGCGGTCGACACGCAGTTCACGCGCCGAGATCGACGGTGGCCCGGAAATCGCTCGGCCGGATACCCCGGTGTCGTTTGAACGCGGCACTGAAACCGAACGCGTCCGCATAGCCCACGGCCTTCGCCACCTGCGCCACCGTCAGACTGCGATCGGTGAGCAGTTCCTCCGCCTCGTCCATCCGGCATTCGGTGAGATACGCCAACGGCGACTGCCCCATGACCTCGGAGAACCGCCGCGCGAACAGGGCCCGTGAAACACCCGCTTCCGCGGCCAGCGACGCGACCGTCCACCCGGCGGCGGGCTTTCCGTGCATGGCCTCCAACGCCGGCCCCACCACCGGATCGGCCGGCCCGCGATACCAGCCCGGCGCGCCCGCGTCCTGCCCGTCGAACCAATCACGCAGCGTGCACACCAGACTCCAGTCGAGCAGCCGGTCCATCAACGCCTGCGCACCGGCCGGCCGCCGGACCGCGTCCGTGGCCACCGACTCCATCCACGCGCACACCTCCACATCGTCGGAGACCACCAGAACCGGCGGCACCGCGCGCAGCAGGCGTGCGTGGCGCCGGCCCGAGGCCCGGTAGGCGCCGACGACCAGCGCGGTCTCACCGGCCAGGTCGTCGCCCCAGCGGCCGTCGTCCAGCGCGGCATCACATTTCACGTCCGGCGCGAAGCAGGCGATCTCGTATTGCTCGTGGGGCAGGTCGACCGTGCCCGCGTGGTCGGCGAAGAGAAACGGTTCCGGGCCGCGCACGACGGCCGTGTCCCCGGCCACGATCCGGCGCTCGATCCCACCGGGCAGCAGCAGGGTGCCCCCGCCGCGCAGCACGGTGATCATGGTGAGCGGCGCGCGATCGGCGAACCGGATACTCCATGGGGCTTCCAGCACCGCGTTGGTGAGTACGGCACCTTCGGCACGAATACCGCTCAGCAGGGCGCTCAATGGATCCACCCCCTCAAGGGTAGACGACCTCCTATCAGATCTAGACCTTTACCCATAGATCGTCCACCGAATGCGGTGTGGAATCAGATGACACCGCACAACCGAGCATCCGGAGAGCCGGATCGAGATGGAGGATCCCGTGTCGCACACCACGACCGACGACGCCACGCCCACCCGCACCGCCCTCGTCGTCGTCGCCCACCCGCGCCGCGACTCGCTCACCGCCCATATCGCCGACCTCGCCGCCCAGCGGCTCACCGCGGCGGGCTACCGCATCGACCTGCTCGACCTGCACGCCGAGAACTTCGATCCCCGGATGAACACCGCGGATCTTCCGGAATGGGGAAACCGGGAGAAGATGTACTCGCCGGAGGTCGAGAACCATATGCGGCGCGTCCTCGCCGCCGACGTCATCGTCGCGGTGTTCCCGGTGTACTGGGTACAGGTCCCGGCGATCCTCAAAGGCTGGATCGACCGCGTGTGGAACTACGGATTCGCCTACGGCCGCAGCAAACCCCGGCTCGCGGGCAAACGGATGCTGTGGCTCGGCCTGGCCGGCGCGGCGGACGACGACGGCGTCGTCGACATCATGCAGCAGTCCCTCGGCATGCAACTCAACGACGGTATCGCGTACTACTGCGGCCTGGCCGAGTCGTCGGTGGGACTGCTGCCCGGCGCGGAGGAGAAACGACAGCGGGTGGACGCAGACGGCAATCTGCTGCTCGACGAGGCACTCACCGGCGCGGTACGCGACGCCCACTACGCGGCGCTGGAAGACCGGGCCCGGCGCTTCGTCGACGATTTCCTGGTCGGTGACCGGGTCCCCGCCTGACCGGTAGAGGTTCCGCCGCCCGGTGTACGCACGCATTCGTACGCCGGGCGCGGCCCCTCCGCCCCGACGCGAACCGGGCGCCGGTGTTCCGGATCGGGATCGAATGGGCGCGTCTGCGACAGTTTCTGCCCGGCGCCCCGCTTCCTCGTCGACTCGTCGGCAGGAGCCCACGCCCGTTCAGCCGCCCGCCGAGCCGACCGGGCGCACCGGCCGCGAGGGTACAAAGACAGCCGGCCGAACACGGATTCATCGAGGAGGCCCCGGAGCCGGCCAAGGGGAAAGAGCGGTGGTGGCGTTCGCCGCCCAAGGATCCGCGGTCTCGAATGGACCGCGAACGGACGCACCCTGCCATGGCTGGCACTGCGGATCGTTGCCGTGTGCGCGGTTGTCGCGCTGGGCTACCTCGTTATGCGAACGCCCCGCTCACCGGCCGGAATGTCGAAAGGTGCGTGGACCCGAGGGGCGGTAGCGGTCGTCGGCGGAACAGGGTTCGTGTGCTGGGCGATCTACTGGGGCCTGCTACTTCCCTGACTTCACAGCCCTGCGCGCACCCCCGGTCCTACGGGATCGGCGTCCCGACGATCCACTCGTGACCGAACGGGTCCCGCACCCGCCCTTGACGTGCGCCGTACGGCTGATCCGCCACCTCGAACACGATATCGCCGCCGGCCTCCGCCATCCGCTGGGCGACGCGGTCCGGATCGGCCGACACCACAGAGAGAAGAAGTCCGCGCCCGCCGAGCCGCAGCGGGTCCTGATCGAACTCGTCGGCATCCTTTACCTCGAGTACGGCTCCGCACGGAAGTCCGAGCGCGGCGAAAACCACCCTGCCGTCCGCCTCGTGCCGCTGCTGAAGAGCGGCATCGAACACGCCGGTGTAGTAGCGGATCGCCGCGTCGGCGCCCTCGACGATCAGTTTCGGGGTGATCTGCTCGATGTTCATGAATGGAGTATGGGCGGAGCCGCCACCCACCGACTTGGAGATTTGTCTCCTACCGGCGCGGGTGGCGGCGAGATGGTAGAAAATCCCCTGGTGAGCCCCGAGGTCTCGGCGGTGAACCGCGCCCCACGTGACGTCGCGCAAGGCGCGGTTCCCGTGCCCACCTCTGGTGTTCTCGGCTACTTCTGATGAAGTGTGCTCAGAACGGCTGGCCCTGCAGGAGCGCGAACGCACCCGCGATGAAGAACAGGGGAATGAAGAGGGCGGTGGCGACAGGGTCGCCATTGAGGTAGCCCTGGCGAATATTTTCCATTGCTGCTGCGGAACCCGAATTCATATCAGCTGACCCTTTCGCTGTGTCGTGGTTCGACAGAGCCCACAGTACCGACGCGCCCGAGAACACCCTCACCACCGGCGACTTCGTGCGCACACCTGCCACCACACCGAGCGAGACAATGGTCCGCGGCGGCGTGCGGCCGCCCATATTCCGGACTGACATCATGGGAGTTGTGAACGAGCGGAAAGAACCGGTCCTGTACGCCATCGTCACCGGCTCGCCGCCCGCCCGTGACGTCATCCGGCTCGTCGACCTGGCTCGGGCCGACGGTTGGGACGTCTGCGTTATCGCCTCCCCGGACGGCCGCGGTTTCATCGACACCGACATGCTCGAAGAGCGGACCGGTCACCCGGTGCGCAGCCACTACAAGAAACCCGGCACGCCCGATGTCCTGCCGCCCGCCGACGCCATGATCGCGGCGCCCCTCACCTGCAATTCCATGGCCAAATGGGCTGCGGGGATCTCCGATACGCTGCCGCTCGGACTACTGGTCGAAGCGGTGGGCAAGGGGCTGCCGGTGGTGGCGGTACCGTTCTCCAACCGAGCGCAGATGAGCTTTCCGGCAGTGCAGGTGGCGAGGCGAAACCTGTCCGAATGGGGGGTAACCGTGCTGGCCGGCGACGAGCAGCACGAACCGGGGACGGGCGCGAACCGCCTGGATCTGTTTCCTTGGGAAGCCGCCTGGCGCGCGGTTCTCGACCATCCACGTCGCACTGCCGGTCACGGCTGATCGCCGAAGCGGACTCCTACCACCGGCGATCGGACCGTTGGAACTCCGCGGCCGGACGTGACCCCCGGGGCGTCGGCTCGCCCCTCGGGCCGTATTGAAACCGACGGCCGTGGTTCACTGCGCCGAAGATGGTGGCCACACCTCCATCGCGTGCGATCGCTTCGAGCCGAACCCCCCTTACTCTCCGAAACGAACCACTAGTGTTTCGCGAAACACTCGACGGTAGTCCCGAATTCGATCCCGAAGGAGTTCCGAATGAGACGAATGATGACGAGAGCAGCCGGCGTGCTGGCAGCCGCTGGACTGGCGCCCCTACTCCTGACTGCCACTGCCCACGCCGAAGCGGGCACCGTTCACTTCACCGTCGGAACCTTCAGCTGCGCCATCTACGGCGACGGAACGGTCGGCTGCGACATCGCGCAACCCACCCGCCTCCAATACCGCTTCCTACCGATCCCGTTGCAGACGAACGAGATCGTCATCGACCAGTCGTGGCTGCCCGCGCACCCGACCTTCGACGGTGGCACGCCGTACACGCTCCCCGGCGGAAACCCGCAGATCAGCGACGTCAAAACCGGAGTGGGCACGTGGGGGCCCTACGTCGAACACGCCGGCGCGCGCTGCGACGTAGGGTTCCACGGCAGCTTCGGATGCCGATCCAAGGGACAAGGTTTCACCGTCTACAGCGGCACTATCTCGGCCTGACCCTCCGCGGCACGGACCGGGACCACGCCTCGCGACTACGCCGCGCTCGTCACCGGAATCGACCGGCCGTCGGCAGACCCACAGCCCAGACCGACAGGAGGTGATCGAATACCGCGTCAGCCGGCCGAGCTGGTCCCGAGTGCTTCCACAGCGGCCCGGGCGGCGGCGGCCACCAGAGCATTGTCCGGTTCGGCATCCTGCTCGGATTTCGTGGTGAGCACCGCGATGACCACCGGGGCCCGTCCCGGCGGCCAGGCCACGGCGACGTCGAGGGCAGAACCGTACGCCGGGGACCCGGTTTTGTTGCCGGCCTTCCAGCCGGCGGGCAGCCCCGCGCGGATGCGATTGCCGCCGGTCGCGCTGGCGACGAGCCACGCGGACAGCTGCGCGCGTTCGGGTTCCGCGAGGCTGTCGCCGACTACCAGCGCGCGATAGTCGGCGACCAGCGCGGCGGGAGTGGTGGTGTCGCGTTCGTCGCCGGGAATCGCGGTATTCAGCTCGGTTTCCCAGCGGTCCAGTCGCGAGGTGTTGTCACCGAGGGTGCGGAGGAACGCGGTGAAGCCCGCGGGGCCGTCGAGCAGTTTCAGGATCTGATTGCCGGCCGTGTTGTCGGACACCGTGATGGCCGCCTCGCACAGGGCGGCCACCGTCATCCCGGTATCGACATGCTGCTCGGTGACCGGCGAGTTCTCGACGAGATCGGCGCGCGGATACCGGATCACCCGATCGAAGAACCCCGAGGACAGCGGATGCTTGTGCAGCAAGGCACCGCAGGCGAGGCCCTTGAACGTGGATGCCATCGGAAACCGCTCACCGTCACGGTAGGCAACGCTGCGGCCGTCGGCGGTGTCGACCGCGAATACCCCCAGTCGCGCGCCGTGTGCCGCTTCCAGGTCGGCGAACTGCTGTGTCGTCACAACCTGGCCGGTAGTGCCCGCGGGTGCGGTCGCGACCGTGGTACCGGGGCCGGCATCGCATGCGGTGGCCGCCGAGAGCGCGGACACCGCCAGCGCGGCGGCAGCGAGTCGGCGGCGATCGAGCGAAAGGAACTGAACGAGTGCGGAGAGTTTCACCCCCGCAGCACACCACCACACCCGGGAGCGAGACCAATACGCAACTCCCCCGCCGACGGGTCGGACTTGATATCGCCGCAGTTCACCCGATCCGAACGCGTCATGACGGGCACTGCCGACCACGCTCGGCCGGGCGGTAGCGGCGCGCCGCACCAGGCCGGCTACGTTCACATCGGGACCGAGACAAAACCGAATTCCCGCAGCATCCGGCCTTCTGTCGCATCCGCCCACGCGGTGGCCACGAAATCGAGGGTGTCCCCGGGCAGGTCGTCGGGGTCGGACCAGACGAGTTGGCTGCATTTGTGTGGTTCGCGGATCTCCGGTGTGCCCTGCCACGACTCCGCGGCGAAGAAGATATCGACCCGGGGTTCGCCGGCCCAGCGGAACATTGTGCCGCTCGGGCGTAGATCGACGGGGGCAACGGCGATTCCGAGTTCCTCGGCGAGCTCACGGACCACCGACACGGTAAGAGCCTGCCCGCGGTCGACGTGGGCGGAGGGCAACCCGAGTCGCCCGTCGGCGTAACCGCGACCGGCACGGCGCAACAACAGGATTCGGCCGCGGTCGACGAGAAAGACGTGGGCCGCCACCGGATAGCGGTCGTGCTTGGTATCGAAAACATATCCCGACATGGGCTTCCTCATTCCGTAGTTTCCGCAGCGGGCGGCTGGGATCGCGTGACAGGTCGGCGTACACGGTAGCGCCCCCGCGACCCGGTCCGGACGCGGTGCGGAAGGTGTTTCGGCCGGCAATCGACCATGGACCGATCCTCGCGACTCCTGTCATTTGCATCCGGAAGCGAGGCGCGAAAAACTGACGGCTCGACCGTAGGCGCAGACAGGTAGAGGAAAATTGCTGAGAGACAGTATTTTCCACGATCTGCACGAAATCGGCACTGCTCCCCCGGGGGCGTGCCGGGCCCTTCGAAGACCATGTCGTGCGGCCCTCCTGACCGGTCCCCGATAGTGCGACCACCCGGTTTCAGAGTCCGAGCGTTGTCATCGGTATTCAGTTGATGTCGCAGCCCACCGGGTGGTGGGTGTG